>CAIRMY010000042.1 GCA_903879775.1 uncultured Bacteroidota bacterium | reverse complement strand
TTCAAAGAAGTTAAAGGAAAAGAGATGAATGAAATTCTAGATGTTTTTGCTCAAAAAGGCATTGAACCGGTGCGCGACATGGAAAGCGAAAACCCTGATGAAACGAAGATTAAATATCTTTTACCGGGAGCCGAATTAATGAAAGATAATAGAACTGTCCCAATTAATTTCTTCGAATACGATGTTGCTCAAACGCCTGAAGAAAATATCCAAAGAGCCATAGACAACATTGAATATGAAATAGCCAACGGTTTACGCCAAGTAATTGCCAATCAACGCAAAAATATAGCTGTAATTGATGGGAATGGCGAAATGTTAGACGGGAGAGTTGAAGGATTTGCTGCTGAATTGTCGAAATATTACAATGTTTCCGCACTGAATTTGAACACTTCCGACCCTGAATCTGGAAGACCTTTCATTAAAAGCATGGAAAAAGATCCAGCGAATGCTGGAAATATACTTGTAAATAGCCTTCAACGAAGATTGAACCTAAATGAGCTGATCATGATTATCAAACCAATTAAAGATTATTCACCTACGGAATTGTATTTAATTGACCAATATATCATGAACGGAGGTAAAGTGATGTGGCTCATTGATGCGGTGAACATGGAGATTGATAGTTTCAGGAATTACAAAGAAGTATTGGCTGTAGACTATGGACTTGAAAACATTACGGCCTCCTTGTTTACTTATGGGGTTGGCATTGACAATACTTTGCTAACGGATCTAAAATGCAATCAAATTCCGATTCCAGCCGGTAAAAGAATTGAACTGGTAGATTTTCCATATTTCCCATTGTTTGGAGCAACCGATATGCCTCACATTATTAATAAAAACATGGGTACAATTTGGTGTCAGTTTCCGGGAACTTTACAGGCAAAAATTAGAACCGAAGTTACTGCAATTCCATTGCTAAGCAGCACTCCATATACAAAAGTCATAAACATTCCGTCATCAGTTGATTTAGAAAATATTTATATGCAATCTAGAGATCCTAAATTCAGAGAGACTATGAATCAAGGAATTAAAACCGCAGGAATGTTACTTGAAGGCAAATTCAAATCTCCTTTTGTATATCAAAAGAAATACACAGAAATTCCATTCAAAGCTGAAGGGGCAAGTAAAATGATTGTGATTGCCGATGGTGATATCATTCGCAATCCAGTTAGCAGCAGTGGCAAATTCTTTCCTACAGGTTATGATAAAATTTCACAGTACACTTTTGCAAATAAAAAGTTCTTATTAAACTGTATCGATTACTTAATTGACAACAATGGTCTCATCGAAATTAGAGCAAAAGAAAGGACTTTAAGACTACTGGATCCTGAGAAATCGAAATCAGAAAAAGCATATTGGCAATGGTATTCTATGATATTACCTATTTTCAGTATAATTATTTTTGGTCTTGTAAACTATTTTATACGTCGCAAGCGTTATAACTAAGCACTTTTTATGTACGAATTTATTGAAGGCAATATCGAACAGATATCCCCAACTCACGCAGTAATTAATAATCAAGGCATTGGCTATTTGGCCAGTATCAGTTTACACACATTTGAGGCCATTAAAGGCACGAAGCAAGCGCGTTTATTTATTGAACAAACGTTTAGAGTTGAAAATCAAAATCCCACTGGAATTGTACTCTATGGATTTTCTCATCCCGACGAACGTCACATGTTTCGATTACTCACTTCGGTGAGTGGAGTTGGAAACAACACTGCCCTAATTATGTTGTCGAGCCTCGATCCAGAAGCCATTACATCAACCATTGTAAACGGCAATGTTGGATTACTCAAAAGCATTAAAGGAATAGGCGAAAAAACCGCCCAAAGAATCGTTTTAGAACTGAGGGATAAAATGACTGGAGGCAAAAAATCTGGTCTTGGAAGTTTGGTTGATCCATCCAAAATTGACGCAATTTCAGAAGCATTAACTGCACTTACAATTTTAGGATACCAAAAAGCAAGTGCCGAGAAGGCGTTGATCAAGGTCAGCAAAGAAATTGGAGGCATGGCTACGGTTGAAGAATTAATCAAAAATTCCCTGAAAATATTGTAAATTGCACGATTGTAATCACAGCAGAGCCTATAGCAAAAGCAATACTCAAGAAAAACGATTTGTAATGATCAAAAAAATCAATTTCAGAGATTTCTCAAACACTTGTTTTTTGCATTTTATGCAAAGAATGCTGCTATTGTTATTTGCTATTTTTACAATTTCTACTGCCTTTGCTCAGAAAGATACGAATGCGATAAAATACAAAATTGCCAAACCCAATTCAGCCGACAATAACAAATCTAGCAATTCGAATATCGATTTAGATGATCCTCTCAAATTGGAGTGGAAATACAATGCAAAAACCAATCGTTATGAATCATTTAAACAATTGGGCTCACTCTCTTATCCTACTGGTCAAAGTTTAAGCGTTACAGAGTATTTCCAACTGGTTGCGAAAGACAAAAACAGTGAATATTATCGAAAGAAAACACAAAATACAGATTATAGCCAGCCTACATCAAAAGGTGGAATATCAAATTATATCAATGCAGAGTTAAGTAACCCAGCCATTTCTAAAATTTTTGGTGCCGGGGGTGTCGACTTTCAACTCAGTGGCTCTGCGATGATAAAACTTGGTGGAACAATCAACGAAATAAGAAATCCCAACTATAGTAAACGCCAACAATTATATTTTGTGCCTGTTTTCGATCAACAATTGCAAATTGCAGCGAATGGAAGTATTGGCGAATTTGTAAAACTTGGAATTAATTACGATACAGAAGCACAATTTGATTTCGACAATCAGACCAACTTAGGTTGGAAAGGTAAACCCGACGGAATTTTGAAGGATGTTCAAGTTGGTAACGTAAGTTTGAATTTGCCGACACAGTTAATTAAACCGGTTCCCAACTTATTTGGTTTTGCAAATAGTTTACAATTTGGGAAAACAACCATAAAAACTGTTTTTAGTCAGAACAAAGGTCAAAGCACAGAAACTGTGCTTAAGGGTGGTGCTCAAATGAATGAGTTTAAAATTACCGCAGACAATTACGATCAAAACAAACACTTTTTCTTGGCTCAGTTTTTCAAGGACAACTATGATAAATCATTGGAAAACATGCCAATTGTTGCGAGTGGCGTGGTGATTAACAGAGTTGAAGCATGGGTTACCAATAGAAACGCAAACGTTGAAACACCAAGAGATATTTTGGCTTTCCAAGATTTGGGGGAAGCAAACCCCTATAGAACCTCTCTCATTGGATCTCCCAATAAAGCGGCCGACAATGCAGCGAATACGCTCTATTCAAGTATACAAAATGATGATCAAATTCGTAAATTAGGGACCTCCATCGACAAAATTTTCCAAACATACCCAAATTTCGAACAAACAGTTGACTTTGATTTATTAAACTATGCCCGTCAATTGCAGACGAATGAATTCACAGTAAATAACCAATTGGGTTTCATTTCATTAAATCAACCACTAAACAATGATGAAATTCTAGCAGTGGCTTTCGAATATACTTACAACGGTGTTACATTCCAGGTGGGTGAATTTTCAAGAGATATTCCTCCGGGTGATCAAAAATTACTATACTTAAAGATGTTAAAAGGAAATACCATCAGAACACGCTTGCCTATTTGGCGTTTGATGATGAAAAACATCTATAGTTTAAATACGTATTCATTGACCTTAGAAGATTTTAAACTGAATGTTATTTATGCCGATGATACAAGTGGTGCCGATTATGGATATTTGCCGGTTGGCAATGCCGATTTGCCTTATTTGAAAGGCGCTCAACCCTTAATTCGCGTTTTTGGTTTAGACAAATTAAATCGTCAGCAAGAGGCTAAACCCGATGGGGTTTTTGATGCGATTGAGGGACTTACAGTGCAAACCCAATTTGCCCGTATTATTTTTCCAGTGGTTGAACCTTTTGGAGAATTCTTGAGAAGCCGTTTTGAAACAAGAACCGACCTGGCAGACTTTTACTGTTATGATGCAATTTACGATTCTACAAAATTTTTAGCTGCACAAGATGTTAAACACAACAAATTCTTTATTCAAGGTAGTTATAAAAGTTCAAATGGTGCTGAATTATTCTTAGGAACAACTAATTTACAAAGAGGTTCTGTGAGAGTTACTGCAAATGGTCGTCCATTGCAGGAAGGTATGGATTACGAAGTCGACTACGCCATGGGTAGGGTTAGGATCATAAACCAAGGCCTACTTCAAGGGGGGGCTGAAATTAGAGCGAGCGCAGACGGTCAGAGCTTTTTCAACATTCAACAAAAAACACTTCTTGGAACTCGTATTGAACATAAATATTCTAAGAATATGATGTTTGGTGGAACCATTCTCCATATGTATGAAAGACCATTGACCACCAAAACTAACTTCAACGAAGAGCCTTTATACAATACCATTATTGGTGCCGATTTTGCTTATAGTTCTAAATCTAGATTCATCACAAAATTGGTCGATAAACTACCATTTATTGAAACTAAAGAAATTTCTAACATCACAGCATATGCAGAATATGCACAAGTATTTCCCCATAATTTCTCATCACAAGGCAATCAAACTGGGATATCAAATTTAGAAGATTTCGAAAATGCTGAATTGCCAAATGATTTCAAAGTGGTTAATAATTGGGTGGTGGCATCTGTGCCACAAAAACAACCTGATTTATTTCCCGAAACAAAATTTTTAGATAAACGATTGTGGCTAAACAATCACGCGAAATTAAGTTTTTATACCATTGATCAGCTTTTTTATAGAGATGCGGATATGCCGTCTAATATCCAAAATCGCATTGATGAAATTTTAAGCGATCCATACATGCGTCAAATTGATCAAAGAGAAGTCTTCCCTCAAAGAAATTTCCCTCAAGGTACACCAACAATTTTACCGACCCTCGATTTGTCATTTAACCCAAAAGAAAGAGGACTATACAATTTCAATTATGATCCTACCAAAATTGACGCAAATGGTCAATTGATTGATCCAAAAAAGAGTTGGGCCGGAATTATGCGTAGGGTTGACCAAAACGATTTTGAAGCTGCAAATATAGATTATGTTGAAGTATGGATGATGGATCCTTTAATTAACAACCCCAATTTAAATGGTGAATTGTTACTTCATTTTGGCAATGTGAGCGAAGATATTTTACCCGATCGCCGTAAATCATTTGAAAATGGTTTACCAACGTCTGGAAGTAGTTTCAATGAAACAGATACTTCTGCTTTCGGTATCATTCCAACTAGTCCTCAAATTAACTTTGCGTTCGACAACAATCCGAGTACCTTAAAAACCCAAGATTTAGGTTTGGATGGTTTGGGTGATTCCGAAGAAAAATTATTTTACGATACTGCTTATTTGAAAAAGGTTGAAGCCAATTTCGGAACCGGTTCAAAATTCTATCAACAAGCATTTAAAGATCCATCAAACGACAATTTCGTGCATTATTTGGAGGGAGATTATAACACTTCCGATGCCGATATTGTGCAGCGATACTCTCGTTTTCAGGGTATGGAAGGGAATTCTAATCCCGATAAATTCACTGGGCAATATGCCGACATGCCGAAATCTTCAACGCCAACTCCTGATTTCGAAGATATCAACCGTGACTTCACTATGAACCAAAGTGAAGATTATTATCAATATAGAATTAAAATCAATGCAGGCGAATTACAAATGGGTAAAAATTATGTTGCCGACATTGTAAACAACACTGTAAAATTGAGAAACGGAAAAGACCAAGCCATTAAATGGTACCAATTCAAAATTCCTATTCGTCAATTTGAAAAAGCCGTAGGAAATATATCAGACTTCAAAAGTATCAGATTTATGAGAATGGTTTTAACAGGTTTTAATGATGAAGCCGTTATTCGAATGGGATACATAAACTTGGTTAGAGCCGATTGGAGAAGATACACAAATTCATTGAAAAACCCTGGAGCTATTGTCCCAACAGATCCAAATGATGGAACAAAGTTTGTTGTGAGCACAGTGAATTTAGAGGAAAATGGAAAGCGAGCACCGGTTGCATATGTAACACCACCTGGAGTTGAAAGGGTTCAAAATATGGCAAGTTTAGGCACCGTTTTGGAAAACGAACAATCCATTTCGTTACAAGTTTGCGATTTGAAACCAGGCGATGCTCGAGGTGCATTTAAAACTGCAAATTTCGATATTCGTAATTATAAAAGAATGCAAATGTTTTTGCACGCTGAAGAAAGCGGTGGAAATGCAATTGCCGATGGCGAAGTATCGGCCTTTATCCGATTTGGTACTGACTTAACGAATAACTACTACGAGTATGAAATTCCATTGACTTTAACACGCGGTTATGTAAATGGAAATTCTCCCAATAGCGACAAATTAGTTTGGCCCAGCGAGAATTTTATTGACCTCGAATTTCAAAAACTGTTTGATCTAAAAATTGCACGTCAAAATGCCAATTGGCCTATGACAGCGCCTTATATTAGTCCTTTAAATAACGGAAAAATATCTGTTATGGGATTACCCGATTTGAGCAATGTAAAAGTGATGATGATTGGATTAAAAAACAAATCATCGCTCCCAGCATGCTTCGAAATTTGGGCGAATGAATTGCGCGTGAAAGAAATTGCCAATAGCGGAGGTTGGGCAGCTTTAGCCAATATACAAGCGCAATTGGCAGATTTTGGTCAACTCAATATGGCCGGTTCTATTAGAACCATTGGTTTTGGTGATGTCGATAAAAAATTAAATGATAGAAGTTTAACAAATAACTTCAACTACGATATTGCCAGCAATTTAGAATTGGGTAAATTTTTCCCTGCCAAAATGGGTGTCACAATTCCAATGTATATTGGATGGTCTGAAAACTTTGTCCGTCCAAAATTCAATCCTTTAAATCCAGATATTGAACTTGAACAATATTTATCAAGTATCACAAATCAAGAAGCGCGTGACAAAGCAAGATTGGCTGCTGAAGATTACAATTCATTATATAGCTTTAACATTAGCAATTTTAAGGTTGCTAGCGGTTCAACGAAAAAACCAAGACCATGGGGAATTTCTAATTTCAACGCGAGCTATAGTTATCAAAATAACTACCGAAGAAATCAGCAAATTGAAGAACAATTTTATAAAACCACACAAATTACGTTGGGTTATAATTATGCATTTACCACGAAGTTTATTCGTCCATTTTCAAAAATATTCAAATCGAATTCACTTGCTTTGATCCGCGACTTCAATTTCAACTTAATACCAAGTTCTTTTAGTTCTCAAATACAAATAAACCGCTTGTACAGTGAATCACAATCGAGGAACAATAACTCATTTAAGCAGGTTAATCCAAGATTTTACGACAAGAACTTTACTTTAACGAGAAACTTTAATGCTTCATTGCCATTAACGAATTCAATTACGATTTCCTACATGGCGAATGTTGCAGCCCGTATTCAAGAACCTTTTGGCAAAATTGATTCTAAAGAAAAACAAGATTCTATTTATCAAGAATTTGCTGGATTTGGGCGTATTTCGAAGTTCTATCAAACAACCAACATAACCTATACCCTTCCGTTTAGCAAAATTGGAATTCTTAAATGGATATCTAGTTCAGCGGCCTACATTGGGAGCTATGAATGGAATCAAGCACCACCAGCATTCTCTTCATTGGGAAATAGAATTCAAAATAGCCAAGATATAAATCTAACAACTCAATTTAACTTTACGCAGCTGTATTCAATGATTCCTTGGTTAAAAGATTACAATAAACCTAAACCTAAGAATAAAGCGAAAGGCAACGATAAACCTAAACCGTCGCCAACAGAAGAAAGTCCAAAGTTTGAAAGTGCAATCGAAAAAGGTGTTGATACAAAAAACAAAGTAAACCCAGTTGTTCTTGCAGTAGGTAATTTTATCACCATGTTCAAAAATGCAAGCTTAAATATTCAAAGGAAAGAAAGTACTGAATTGCCAGGATTCGCATTTAGACCAGATTATTTTGGACAGAATTTCAAACATTTGCAACCTGGTTTAGGGTTTGCATTTGGTCTTCAAAATGAAAATTTAAGATACGATTTAGCAAACAGCGGTGCACTTAAAAATGATTCACGACAAGCAAATTTCTACAAAAACAATTTCACACAAAACATCTCTGGCAGCGTAACAGTTGAACCCATTAAAGATTTTAGAATACGTTTGGATTTTTCTCGAAATGAAACCAAGGGTACCCAAAGTGTTTTCAAATATGATGGTTTCCAATGGATGGATCAGGGATTAACACAAAATGGAACCTTTAGTGTCTCTGGTTGGTTCTTTGACAATCATTTTACAGCAGACAGGAATGAAAACGAAAACCATCCCAATCCAGTTTTCGAATCGTTTATCGGCAACAGATACACCGTGGCAGAACGATTAAGTGTTCAGAAATTAGGGTATAGAGCCACCGATCCGAATACTAAATTCCCTCTTGGATTCAGTAAAAATTCACAAGATGTGCTCATTGGATCGTTTTATTCAACTTACAGCGGTATGGATGTTGGCAATACAAATTTGTCAAATATTTCTGGTTTCCCAACAATTCCATTGCCAAACTGGAATATAAACTATAATGGTTTGACAAAAATTAAAGCATTATCAAAAATATTTACAAATATCAATTTCAAACATGCCTATAATGGAAGATACTCCGTTGGAGATTATACGCGTAATTTAAGATATAACGACAATGAAACCCCAACTATTGGGACAGATTTGACACCTAAATATCAGATTGCGAATGTAACAATTAGCGAAGGTTTTATGCCTTTAATTGGAGTAAATATTACAACAAAAAACAATTGGACTGTAGGATTTGAATATAAACGTTCAAGGGTTTTAAAATTATTTGCAGCGAGTTTCAATGTGACTGAAATGCGCCAGAATGAATTTCAACTAACTGCAGGTTATAGGGTAACCGGATTAACATTGCCAATTAAACGAAGGGGAAGAAAAATTTATTTACCGAATGACTTTCGATTCGATTTAGCAGTAAGTATTAATGACAATGTGACCATCATTCGTAAAATAGATGTGAATGTAAATCGCTATACAGCAGGAATGCAAAACATTAGAATTACACCTTCTGTCACATACCAAATTAATCAAAAGGTAAATTTTGCACTCCGATACAATAGAGTCATAATGGATCCCAAAATTGCCACACAGTTTTACACGTCCCTCACAGATTTTGGAATCGAATTACGTTATACGTTTAATTAATCCATCCAATGCGCAAAATATTCTTCATACTGGCTTTTTTAATGCAATTTGCAGTCAGCAATGCGCAACTCATTCCCACCGGAAATTGGAGAACACATTATAGTTATCAATTTGCCAAACTTTGTGAAACAAGTCAACGTTATATTTATTCTTCAAGTGAACAAGGCTTTTGGAGAACAACAAACAATGGAGAAATGAAAAAACTGCTGAAAGAAGATGGATTTCATTCAGCGGAAATTACACACCTCGCCTATTATCCTAAATTACAAACGCTGTTTATCGGATATATCGATGGAAATATTGATCTCATTATCAATGATCAAAAAATAGTGAACATTCCAGGATTCTTTAACAAACCACTTCAAGGAGATAAAAGAATTAACCATGTTAGCTTTGATAATAATGAAGCCCTAGTTTCTACAAATTTCGGGCTCCTTGTTGTCAATCTAACACAATACGAAATCAAAGACAGCTATACCTCCATTGGAACCAATGGAAGTTCAGTGAGGATTTTTGCAAGTTCAATTTTAAAGGATTCTGTTTATGCAAGTACATTAAATGGCATTCTTGCTGCCAAATGGAGTAATTCTGTGAATCTAAATGATTTCAATCAATGGAAATATATTTCAAAAAAACCAAACGGAAATCACCTGTGTGCATGGAACAATGCCTTATATTTTGTAAGCGATAGCCTCGTTTTTGCTTATTCTAATGGCAGTGAAATTCCAATTACTTCGAATCCTGCATTTACAGCACGAATCTTTGTAAATAGCAATGGTTTACATATTGCACAACAAGGGAATATCATAAACTATTCTTCGAGCGGTCAAAAAAATATTTTTATCAATGTAATTGTCTCAGCAACCCAATTTTCTGATGGCATTTATTGGTTTTGCACCGGCTATGGCCCTGGTGTAATTAAAAATGACAATCCCAATTATGCTTTTATGCCAAACGGCCCATCAAGTCCATCTGTTTTTGCAATGTCAAAATCTGGGAATCAACTCATATGTTCGGGTGGTGGTTTATCAAGCACTTTTGGCAATGGGTTTAACACTTCTGGTTTTTATATCTATAACAATGGAACCTGGATTAACAATCCAGAATCGCCAAAGAAAGTAAACATGTATGATTTCACTTTCGTTTGTCATCGAAAAGCGAATAATTGCTACTATCTAGGTTCTCATACCCAAGGAATTTTGGTTTTGAGGGATAAAGAAATCATAGATATCATCGATGAAAAAAACTCCCCACTCGTTCGAAACAATGTTCTTAATTTCATCCAAATTGGTGGCATTGCGGAAGATTCAAAAGGCAATTTATGGATTGCCAATTATGGTGCTAGCCGTGCATTGCTTTGCCTCACTAAATCAAATAATTGGTATACATTTAATGTAAACACAAGTGATATCACCGGAATTACCATTGACGCTACTAACCGAAAGTGGCTCAAGACTCCAACTGGAATTCTCGTTTTCGATGAAGGTAACATCA
Organism: uncultured Bacteroidota bacterium; assembly: GCA_903879775.1. Lineage (GTDB taxonomy): Bacteria > Bacteroidota > Bacteroidia > NS11-12g > UBA955 > VMCP01. The sequence goes on along the minus strand of CAIRMY010000042.1, from coordinate 16,583 downwards.
CCAATAATTTTGACGATAAACTCGTAAGTATCAATACGAGTAATGGATTGGTGAGCAATGATGTCTTGTCAATTGCGGCAGATAAAAATGGTTACGTTTGGATAGGCACAGTTCAAGGATTAAACGTTTATACTGGTTCTTCAAATTTATTTAAATCACCTAAAATAGATCGTTTTATTGTAGAACAAGATGGAACCACTGGATATTTAATGGGAGAAGAAACCATCTTAGATATTTTGGTTGATGGGGGAAACAGAAAATGGATGGCAACTTCCAATGGTTTATTTGCTGTAGATGAATATGGGCAAAAAGTAATCAAACATTTCACGTCTGAAAATAGTCCTCTCTCAGCCAATAGAATCATTTGCCTAGGTCAAATTGATGAAACTGGAGAAATCTTCATTGGAACGAATAAAGGCATTATTAGTTATCGCAATGATGCGAAAGAAGCCAATGAAAGTTTTGGTGAAATTATTGTGTATCCAAACCCTGTCCCTCCCAAATATGAAGGAATTATTACCATTGAAGGTCTCGCAAATAACGCAGAAATTAGAATTACCGATACTCAGGCAAAATTAGTTTATCAAACAAAAGCAAATGGTGGTAAAGCAACTTGGAATGGCTACCGTTTGGATGGAACAAAGCCAAATAGTGGGGTTTATTTTGTTTTCGGCGTGAATCAAGATGGCACCGAAACCGCAATGGGTAAGTTTATTTTTATAAAATAACTTGCAAGCCGTCATAGGCCAAATCGATCCCATTCGGCAGTTCATTGCATACATCATCATGAAACCCAATTTGATGGCTCATGTGCGTAAAATAGGTTTGTTTTGCACCAATTTTCAATGCTAAATTTGTGGCCTCTGTTAATGTAAAATGCGACATGTGAGGTTCCCTTCTTAAAGCATTTAAAACCAATACCTCTAATCCTTGTAATTTTTCAATTTCAAGATCACTGATAAAGTTAGCATCAGTGATGTAAGCAAAGTTATTAAATCGATAACCAAAAACAGGTAATTTATAGTGCATCACCTGAATCGGCAAAATAGGTAAATCTTTAATTGTAAATTGACTATTATCGATAACCGTAAAATCAATCAAAGGAATCCCGGGATACTTATGCTCAGAGAAAACATAATCGTACTGATTTTTAAGCGCCTCTAAGACATGCTGGCTGCAATAAGCCTGAATGTATTGTTCCTGAAGATAATTGTAAGGCCTAACATCGTCTAATCCCGCTGTATGGTCTTTGTGTTCGTGTGTAAACAATAAGGCATCCAACTTATGAATACCTGCGCGAATCATTTGATAACGAAAATCTGGACCTGCATCAACAACCATCGACACGTCATTCCATTCAACATGGATAGATGCTCTTAAACGTTTATCTTTCACATTCTCGCTCAAACAAACTGGGCTCTTGCACCCGATTGGGGGAACGCCTTGAGAAGTGCCTGTGCCTAAAAATGTGATTTTCATAAAAAAAAGGATCGCTTAAGCGACCCTCGAATAGATTAAATATTCGTTAAATGTCCTTTTAATTGCATGATAATTCCAACTTCCATATTGTTGGCTTTTTTATCATTCGATGCCCAAATACTCAACCAATCTGTTGCATGTATCACTTCAAATTGAGAAAGTAAAGACGCATCACCGAGCGGATATTCGTAAACAACGTTCCCCATATCTGTCAAAACCTTCTTCACAAAATCGAAACGCGCAGTGACTCTTGGATTTTGCTTGCTATTCAAGAAAATAAAATTTGTATCGTGTTTTTCATAATAGCTTTCAATCATATTGTGGTTTGCTTCAGGTAAAACAGAAATAAATCCTTCCCCTTTGGCATTTTCTTGAATTTGTTGACAGAAACGAATGGCAACGGCTTCAAAATTCTTATCGGTTACAACAACAAATTTATGATTGATGGTTGGTTGAAACAAAGCATGCATTTCTTTTGCGCATTGAATTGCTTTAGTTGGGTTTTCAAACATTGATTTAACAGCAGCAATTTCACCGCTCATATCTTTGCCCAATACTTCACCTAAAATCATTACCAAGTTGCCTAAAGCAAATCCTAAAGTCATTCTTGGTTGGTACCCTGTAGCAATCGTATAAAACGGTAAATTGTTCGATTGGGCAATTTCCATCAATTCACCACCGGCAGCCATGCAAATAATCTCACAGTTACGTGATTTTGCATCTTTATACATGGTCAATGTTTCCTCTGTATTTCCTGAATACGAGCATAAAATAACCAATGTTTTTTCATTGGCATATCCTGGCATGTTATAGTCTGAATACACTTCCACCGGAATTGGCATTTCATTCCAAAAGAACAATCGTGCTATCCGACCACCTATTCCACTACCACCTAAACCACCGATGACAATGTTTGAATACTGACTTGCAGATTTACCGTGATTATGGTAATGACTTAAAACATATTCTAATTGCTCTTTGAAATTCTCCAAAGACATTTCGTGGGTGATAACTGACATAAAGCAAAAATACAAATCTGTAGGTTGAAAACAAAAATCGCGAGGGTCATTAACAAAAAAAAGACCACTTTCGTGGTCTTTTTTTAAATTAATTTAAAAATTTTATTGATTCCAATCAAATTTATATCGGTAATCTTGAATATTCGCACTCTTTGTTAAGACTTCAGAAATTCTATTTGCCAAGTATTGAGGCTGACTCATAAAATCCATTTGATCTTGCGTATTTAAAATGGAAGTAGGAACTGAAACATTATTGCGTTTATCTAAGAAAAAGACAGCCGCAACATTTCTACCTGCAAAAGCAATGGTTGTAGACTTTTCTTTGGCACCAAAAGCCGCACCGAGAACCGGTAATTCTTGGCCCAATTGTGGAATGAAATTTTGACCAAATCTTACACCATCTAAAGACGTTACCAATCCTTTGACACTGCTAGCCAATGCTTCGGCAGTTTTAGCAGTTTCCAACGCTTTAGTCAATTTATCAGCTGCTTTTCTTGCTTTTAAACGCTCTCTTACGAGGGGTTCAATTTCAGATTTCACATTTGCAACAGTAGCATAACCAACATGCTTAATGTTTTCAATTTTAACAATCACTTGTTTGTTTGAAAATGCAAACACTTCAGATACGTCACCAACCGCACGTTTGTTGTCGAATAACCAATACATGATTGTTCTTGAGTCAGCGGCAGCTTCAATTCCAGGAATTGTTTTTTGGTCTGTGGTGAAGTCTTTCGATATACGTGGCAAAGTACCTGCTTTTTCAACGGCTTTATCGAAATCAGATTTGATTGAGTTTTTAAAGCTTCTGCATTTCTCATCAACTATTTTAACGGTTTGTTGACCCGGCGTAATTTCCACTTCGTTTTGTACGAAACTAATTTTGGTATTGTCTGGACCTGCCACCATTTTAATGATATGGAAACCGAATTGTGTTTTCACTAATCCAACTTGACCCGGAGCTGCTGATTTACAAAAGTTTGCAAATTCTGGAACAAATTTATTTGGATTAGACCAACCTAGATCACCACCGTTTCTAGCAGAACCTTGGTCAGTTGAAAACTTACCAGCCAATTCAGACATGCTTGAACCACTCTTAATCATTCCATATACTTCTTGTGCCTTTTTGAAAGCTTCAATTGAATCTTTAATATTGCTACCATCTGGCAATTGACCGCTTAAAGGAATCAAAATATGACTCGCCTTTACAAAAGCAACTGTATCCGCTTTTTCTTTTACTTTTTGCCAAATGTAGAATTTACCTTCTTTGTACAAAGGACCAACCACAGAATTCATAGGTGAATTCCAAACCACTTCTGAAATTTCAAGTGGTGCATCTTTAGGCAAATCTGCACGAGACACCAGTGGAGTTGCTGTTGTTGTATCCGGAGAGCCCGCTTTCATGCCTTCAGCAGTAGACTGAGCCGTTTTAATTGCATACATTGTATCTTCTCTTGAAGGAACTATATCAAATACAACATATTTAAAACCTCTAACCTCTTGATTTGACTTATATTTCTCTTTATAATCTTCTAAATAAGCACTTAAGTCATCTTCAGTTGCTTTAATTTCTTTATCAGGAATAGAATTGATATCTAAACTCACTATTTTACCAGTTACTGATTGGTTAGACGCAATGTATTCATATTTCTTTTCAGCTTTTGTTTTGTAGCTTGACTTCGAGAAATAAGTTGAATAACGAACTGTTAATTCGTTTTCTTTCATTTTTCTTACATAGTCGGCCAAACGTGCTTTCATTTGCGCATTTCCTTTTGCTTGACGGAAAATTGACTCTACTTTTTTAGGATCAAATTTGCCATCCGTTTGGAAAGATGGATCACCTTGAATAGATTCATCGGGATGAATACCTACCATCATTTCATTGTAATCTTCATCGGTTACTTCAATTCCAGCCTTCTTTATTTGGGTGTAAATCAATTTGTTTTTCAACAGTTGATTCCACGCTTTTTGGAATAATTCACCACGATTCTTTTCCGTAATTTCATATTCAGGATCGTTTTCCTTTTCTGCAATGTAAAGTTCGTTTGCAATTTCTAAAAGTTCTTTTTCTCTAACTTTTTCAGCATTCATTTCAGCAATTACATCTCTGTTTTCATCACCTTGAGGAGAATTCTTACCTGATATCCAATCACCTACAACAAACATGACCAAAGCCACGATGATGACCACCGCTACCCATCCTGAATTTCTTAATTTCTGTATAACTGCCATAATATTTAATTCTATAATTTTTAAAAGTAGGCAAAAATAGGTTTTCAGACCCGATTTTTCAAGCCTTTTTTAATCTAATTTTTTTTTAATCTAACCACATCGTTTTTTTGAGTATCATCCCTTTACGTCGAATCACAAACGTAAATAACCCATGCCCCAAAACACTCTTCCTTAAAAAGATTTCTTGATAATTCAAACCATTCGGATTTTCAACCTCAAATACATTGGTAATCAACGATCTATTGCTCGACTTTACCTCAAATGTAAACGAAGTTTGTTTTGGAAACGACAAACAAATGACCAAAGAATCTGAATCGAAATTCCGATTCACCAACAATACAGGATCCTCTGAATATCGCACTTTTTTTAACTTTATAGGCCAATCTATCAATTGAATGCATGGTTTGCGTATGTCGTCATTGTATGCTGTTACTGCAGCCATTCCCTTTCCATTTACAACGCTCAAACCAATATAATCTCCCATAAATTGCTTTTGTCCCGGCAAAATTATTGGCTCCTTCGTAATTTTAATATTCTTCAAAGGCTTTTTACCACACAATTTCGCAGTGTAAATATCACAAAAATGCCCAGTTTCACTGTTCCGCTTATCATACCATAGCATTTGAGGGACATTTCCTTGCTCGTCGATTGTTAAATATGGTGAAAACTGATCTCCAAAGTTTTGATCATCATTCACCTTTATTGGCTCAGTGAATCGAACTCCCTTGTCCTTCGAAAAAACATAAAAAACATCAAAATCACCTTGCCCACCAGCACATGCAAACCCAACATAAATCCTATCCTTTTTATCGACCACCGCAAATGGCATTCCATTGGTGCGAATCAACCCTTTTACATATTCAAAATTCCAACCACCCGGCATTTTACAAATGGCAACATCTATGCCCCAAGTTTTACCAGCATCATTGCTTTTATCCATCCAAAGCGTGTCTGATCTAGACCAAAAGCAACACAAAGCACCATCGGAAAGCACCGCAATGGTTACCCCTTCAGAAGTATGATCATCGTCAGCGGCACCCCCACTTTTATCACTCACAGTTACAGGCTCAGAAAACGAAATTCCATCATCGGAACTTCTCGCAAATCGAACCCGTGAAGAATCTCGAATGTTAGAACTCCCATACTTATCAAATTCGGTCCAAGTTAAATAGATATTGCCTCGAAAGCCACTTTTTTGTCCCTCATCAATGCTAAACCAGGGTTTATCTTGCATCTTATTTTCACGGGCACCCACACAAACGGAAGTGAAATCCACGCCATTTGTACTTCGTTCAAAAACAATACAATCGAACCAAGACGGCCATTTTTTTGCTTTGTTTTGCGACAAATGCGTTAAGAAAACACTGCCATTTTTTGCAATTTTTAGCACAGGATCTCCATAAAACCCATACGGTGAATTTGGAAATACTTCAACCCAATTTTCACCTGCATTTTTAGAGCGAAAAAGCTTCGAGGTATTGTAAGAAAGCCAAACTTCATTGGGATTGTTTGGATTGATTGCAATGGTAGGTTCATTTCCCTCCACAACTGGGGTACCAAATTGGGAATTGCGAATTTGCCCAAATAAAAAATGAGGGACAAAAACAGCAAGTAAGACCAGTTGTTTCATCCCTCAAAAATAGATTAAAAAATCTGAATTATCCTTTTCTCGACGCCAACCATCTTTCAGCGTCTAATGCAGCCATACAACCGCTTCCCACCGCCGTAACTGCTTGACGATAAATTTTATCTTGAGCATCACCCGAACAGAAAACACCTTCAACATTGGTATAAGTGGAACCTGGAATCGTTTTAATGTAACCTTGTTCATCTGTTTCAATATACGGTTTAAAAATATCGGTATTGGGATGGTGACCAATTGCAACAAAGAAACCTTTAATTGCAAACTCTTTTAATTCTCCAGTAACGTTATTTTTCACACGCACACCTTCAACACCTTTGTCTCCAAGAATTTCGTCTGTTTCAGAATTGAAAAACACTTCAATATTGGGCGTATTTAAAACCCTGTTTTGCATGGCTTTAGACGCTCTAAACTCATCTTTGCGCACAATCATGTATACTTTTGAGCAAATTTTTGCTAAATATGTCGCTTCCTCACAGGCAGTATCTCCAGCACCAACAATTGCAACATCTTGACCTCTGTAGAAGAATCCATCACAAACAGCACAAGCACTTACACCCATACCATTTAAACGTTGTTCTGAAGGAATACCCAACCATTTTGCAGATGCGCCTGTAGAAATAATGACAGTTTCCGCTTCAATTTCTTTTGTGCCGTCAACAATCACTTTTTGAGGACCACCGTTTTTGAATTCAACCGAAGTTACCATTCCAAAACGAACATCAGCACCCAAACGAACAGCTTGTTGTTTAAACAACTCCATCATTTCAGGGCCTTGAACACCATCGGGGTAACCAGGGTAATTTTCAACTTCAGTGGTAATTGTTAATTGACCACCTGGTTGAAGTCCCTCATATAATACCGGTTTCATATCAGCTCTCGCTGCATAAATGGCTGCTGTGTAACCCGCAGGTCCGCTGCCAATAATCAAACATTCAACTTTTTCTATAGATTCAGACATAATATACAAAATTATAAGGAGTAAAACAAAAACACTGTGACAAAGTTCACAGAAGGTTAATTTAGTGATAAAAGTTCGCGATACTTTGGCAATACCCAGTCAGAATCGTCTACCAATCTTTCAATTTCATCGCAGCACTCACGAATATCATCAAATAAGCCCTTCACTTTTTTGTTGTAAGCCAACGCTTTCTGGTGAGCATCGTCAAGTTTATTTGCAATTGCGCGCTCGTTTGTCATGTCATTGTTCAATTCATAAACTTTATTGATATTTTTACTCAACTCAGAAATGATTTCAACTTGCGCAACAACAGACTTTTTAGATTGGCCAATGGATAACAAAGCTTGAACATTGTCGGCCAAACGTTTTTGGTAACGAATTGCAGAAGGAATCACAAAGTTTTGAACCATTTCATTCAAAACACGACCTTCAATTTGAATCCTCAAATTATAAGATTCATAGCGAATTTCAGTTCGAGCTTCTAATTCTTTGAGGCTGTATATTCCATTTTTTACAAACAAATCAACGCTGCTCGGCGACATGTAAAATGCCAATGCTTCAGCGGTATTTTTCACATTGCTTAAACCTCTTTTTTCAGCTTCCTTCACCCACTCATCACCATAGCCATTTCCACCAAATAAAATGCGTTTGCTCGTTTTCAACTCTTCACGTAAAACTTGCTTAATGATTTCTTCTTTAGCTATGCCTTTGTTTTCGGCAATTTTAGCATCTACTAGAGATTTAAACTTAACCAACTGATCGGCAACAATTGCATTTAAAACAACCATTGGACTTGCACAGTTGTCGGAGCTACCAACAGCTCTAAATTCAAACTTATTTCCGGTAAAGGCAAACGGAGAAGTTCTATTTCTATCCGTATTGTCTAAAAGAATTTCAGGAATATTTGGAATTTGAATGGCATCTTTTACAGATTTTCCTTTTGCTGATTTTTTATTGCTTTCAAAATCATTTAAAACATGCTCTAAGGTATCACCTACAAAAACCGACATAATTGCTGGAGGTGCTTCATTTGCCCCCAAACGATGGTCGTTGCCAGCTGTGGCAATACTTGCACGCATTAAATCGGCATGATCGTGAACAGCTTTAATTACATTTATGAAGAAGGTTAAGAATTGCAAATTTTGCTCAGGGCTTTTACCCGGAGACAATAAATTCACACCTGTATTGGTTACCAAGCTCCAATTGTTATGTTTTCCGCTTCCGTTAATGCCTTTAAATGGTTTTTCATGCAAAAGCACTTTAAATCCATGATTTTGAGCCACTGATTCCATCACATCCATTAACAATGTATTGTGATCGACTGCCAAATTTAAAGTTTCAAATTGTGGTGCACACTCAAATTGACCTGGTGCAACCTCATTGTGACGTGTTCTTAATGGAATTCCCAATTGATGAGCCTTTTGTTCAAATTCAACCATAAACGCTTGCACGTTTGTAGGAATTGATCCAAAATAATGATCTTCCAATTGTTGGCCTTTTGCAGGTGTGTGTCCAATTAAAGTTCTACCTGCAAACATTAAGTCGGGGCGCAACCTAAATAAATCTTCTTTTACCAAGAAATATTCTTGCTCCACGCCTAAACTCACCGAACAATCGTTCACTTTTGTATCGAAATATTGACAAACATCAGTTGCCGCCTTTCTCACAAATGCCAATGTTTTTAACAATGGTGCTTTATAATCTAAGGCTTCGCCCGTATATGAAATAAAAATTGTAGGAATGCACAAAGTTCTTGCGCCAGCTTTTTCGATGATGAACGCTGGAGAACTCGGATCCCATACAGAATAACCCCTTGCCTCGAATGTATTGCGTATTCCTCCATTCGGAAAAGAAGATGCATCTGGCTCTTGTTGGGTTAAGGATTTACCGGAAAAAACCTCTATACCCGTATCAATCCCCGTAGGTTCAAAAAAACTATCATGTTTTTCAGCAGTTGTACCTCGCAACGGCTGAAACCAATGGGTATAATGGGTTGCACCCATATCCAATGCCCAATTTTTCATTCCTTCTGCAACGCCATCCGACATATCGCGGCTAACGGCAGCTCCCTCATTAATGGCTTTTTCAATCGCATTTTGAGATTCAGCCGATAAATATTGTTTTTGAGCTTGAGGACCAAAAACCATTTCACCGAAATATGAAGAAATTTCAATTCCCGGAACCATAATTGTGGTTGAAATCATAGGTTCTTGTTCAGATTTTGCAGATGATGATTTTTTTGCAGGCATTTTACAGTTTCTATTAGTTTTTTTAGTTGCGCAAATTTAGTTCGATTTTAATCAAAGACCATAAAAGAGATTAAATATTTATTCAACAAGTTTACAATTGAAATATACTCTGCGATACAATCCTAATTGACTCATTTCCGAATTCAATATCCACAAAAATCTCACACTTGAAAAAATTATCCCCAAATTAACAACGGTTGCCTTAAATTCGCCCCATATTTTAATTATGGGGCATTCCCGAATAGACAAACTCTCCGCAGCCGGTTTATTGATAACGTTGGGTATCATTTACGGCGACATTGGTACTTCTCCACTGTACGTTATGAACGCTATTGTGGGCGACAAACTTATTTCTGAAAATCTCGTTCTGGGAGGAATTAGTGCAGTCTTTTGGACCTTAACAATTCAAACGACCATTAAGTATGTTATTTTAACGCTACAAGCCGACAACAAAGGTGAAGGTGGAATTTTCTCTTTGTACAGTTTGCTTCGAAGAAGATTTCCATATTTGGTTGTGGGAACAATGGTGGGCGGAGCTATGCTTCTCGCCGATGGAATCATTACACCTCCTATTTCAGTAGCCTCTGCCATTGAAGGACTTCGATTTATCAATCCTACAAATGGTTATCATATTGATTTGAGGGACATTCACACGGTACCAATTGTCATCACAATTATCATCGGGATTTTCTTATTTCAACGTGCTGGAACAACCGCAGTTGGTAAATTCTTTGGACCAATTATGCTCGTTTGGTTTGGCATGCTCATGGTTTTGGGTGTTTCACAAATCTCTCACCATCCAGAAGTTTTAAAAGCCCTCAATCCAATTTGGGTCTACCGATTTATAACATCTAGTCCCGATGCATTCTTACTGCTCGGTGCTGTTTTTCTTTGCACCACGGGAGCAGAAGCGCTGTATTCCGACTTAGGACATTGTGGCAAAAAGAACATTCAATATTCATGGATCTTGGTGAAAATTTGTTTGCTCTCAAATTATTTCGGACAAGGGGCCTATCTCATGAAACACATTGGTGAACCTCTTGGTGAAACACGTGTATTTTATTCTACCATGCCAGATTGGTTCCTCCCTGTAGGTATTACAATTGCAACAATGGCTGCAATTATTGCTTCTCAAGCGTTAATTAGCGGTTCTTTCACCCTAGTTTCTGAAGCCATTCGTTTGCATTTCTTCCCTAAATTTACTGTAAAGTTTCCGACTGCTGTAAAAGGACAAATTTATATCCCTACCGTAAATACCGCACTTCTTGCAGGCTGTATTGCAATTGTTCTGATTTTCAAAGAATCTGCGGCAATGGAAGCGGCGTATGGACTTGCAATCACCGTTACAATGTTAATGACAAGTATTTTATTGTTTTATTATCTGAAAACAAAGCGTTGGAATATTGTAATCATTTGGTTCATCATGTTGATTTTCTTCTCTGTTGAGTCGGCATTTTTGATGGCAAACCTTTCTAAATTTATGGAAGGTGGATTTGTAACCTTATTTATTGGTGCTGGAATCATTGCCGTGATGTATGTGAGTTACAGAGGTGGCCAAATCAAACAAAAAATGGTGATTACCGAAAAACTAACCAATTACAGAGATAAATTGAGATCACTCTCTCAAGATACAACCCTTCCAAAATTTGCAACCCACCTTATCTATTTAAGCAAAGCCAAACAAGACGATGAAGTTGAATCGCCTTTGATCTATTCCATTCTCCATAAACGACCAAAACGTGCCGATTTCTATTGGTTTATCAATGTTGATGTAACAGATGAACCTTATACCATGGAATATAAAGTTACCGTGATTGAGAAAAACGACATTTATAAAGTACGTTTTAGACTCGGCTTCAGGGTTCAACAGAAAATCAGTCTCTATTTGAAAGGTGTGATTACTGAAATGATTGAGAACAAAGAAATTGACCTTGATCCATACTACCATGGTTTCTCCGATAAACATAGTTTAGGTGATTTCCGTTTCGTTCTCGTTGAAGAAGAAATGAGCACTGAAAATGAATTGCCAATTTTCGACAATCTGATTATGGACGCTTATGAGAAAATAAAAATCCTGTCTGGTCGTCCAGAAAAATGGTTTGGCTTAGATGGAAGCATGGTCACCAAAGAACTGGTGCCTGTTGTCATTGCCCCTAGAACCGATGTCCAACTCAAACGAATTCGCTAAAAATGCAAAAAAAATCCATTTTATTTTCACTCCTTTTTTGGGGGACATTTTTCTCTGCTAACGCTCAGAAAATTAGCTTCGACGATATTTTCAATAACCGTGAATTACGTGCAAAACCGGCTAAAATGGGAGAATTTTCAGTCGATGGAAAATATTTAATTGCTACGAAATCTACATCAAATGCTTGGTGGATTATCACGCAAAATCCAGCAAATCCAAATGATTCAATCAATACTTTGTTTCATTCTACTTGGATCAATAAGAAAATACAACAAGGAACAACAACCTTCTCAAATGATCAGAAATTCTTGTTGGTTGAAACCAATCAAAAACAAATTTACCGACATAGCGCCTCTGTAAATGCGTATGTGGTGGATATCGTTTCCAAAAAGGTGATCGAAATACCTGGGCGTTTGAGATACCCAACCTTAAGTCCCGATAACAGAAATGTTGCTTATGTAAAAGATAACAACATGTTTATCTTTAACTTAGAATCTCAAACAGAAAAACAAATCACCAGCGACGGTAAAATTAATTCAATTATCAATGGAGCTGTTGATTGGGTTTACGAAGAAGAATTTTCAATGAGTGTTGGATTTCAATGGAGCCCAACAGGTAAATATTTAGCTTACTACCGATTCGATGAATCCAACGTGAAAGAATTTTCGATGGATATTTTTAATGATTTATATCCCTCACAAGAAAAATGGAAATATCCGAAAGCAGGAGAAGCCAATTCCGTGGTAGACGTTTATGTGCATGATTTAACAAAAAATAAAAATGTTCAAGCGTTTGTAGAAAGTCAAAGAGATCAATACATTCCAAGAATCAAATGGTCTCAAACCGACAATGCATTAAGCATTCAACGTTTAAATAGATTGCAAAACCATTGGGAATTACTCTTTTGTGATCCTACAACAGGAAACTGCAAGCTCGTTTTGGAAGAAAAAGACGCGGCTTATGTTGAAATCACCGACGATTTGATGTTCCTTCCAAACTCAACACAATTTTTGTATACTTCTGAAAAATCTGGATTCAATCATTTATACATCCACGATTATACCAACAACAAAAGCACACAAATTACAGAGGGTAATTGGCAAGTGAATAAAATTTGCGGGTACAATGGTGCTACAAAAACCGTTTATTATACCTCAACAGAATATTCTACAATCCAAGATAATCTGTGGAAAGTGTCCCTCGACAAGAAAAAAAGAGCCATGTTTAAAACAAATGATGAGGGAAATTGCAGCGTGATCATGAGTGAAAACGCCAATTGGTATTATATCATTCAAAACAGTTTTTCTGAAAAGCCAGTCTATAAAACCATTTTGGTTAACTGCAATTTGGAAAACAAACAAAACAGTTTAATCAGCCGTTTAAATTCAAAAATTGAATTGTATTCAAGCAGTCAAATCACCACCATTGAAGAAAATCAAAAGTGGACAGAAAATATGGGTAAAATGAATTTAGGGAATTGTTCTTTTGGACAAATCAAAAATTCAGAAGGCGTGGCTTTGAACTATTGGATGATTAAACCTTACAATTTCGATTCTACAAAGAAATACCCTGTTTTAATGTATATGTATGGTGGACCAGGTCATTCTACTGTGAGAAATGCATATGCGGGTCGTAACTTTTTATGGTTCCAACATTTGGCTAGTTTGGGATATGTGATTTTTAGTGTCGACAATAGAGGCACCGGAAATATGGGTGCTGCATTTAAAAAATCTACATACTTAAACCTTGGTAAATTAGAGCAAGAAGATCAAGCCGCAGGTGCTCAATGGTTGAAATCTCAAAAATTTATTGATGGTTCTAGAATTGGTTTGTGGGGATGGAGCTTTGGAGGCTATTTAACAAGCTTGTGCCTCGTGAAAAGTCCTGACCTCTTTAAAATGGGTATGGCTGTTGCCCCTGTAACGCATTGGAAATTTTACGACAATATTTATACAGAGCGTTATTTGAGAACACCTGAATTGAATAAAATGGGCTATGAAGACAATTCTCCATTGAATTTCACAAGCAGTTTAAAAGCCAAATATTTAATTGTGCATGGAACTGCAGATGACAATGTGCATTTTCAAAATGCGACAGAAATGATTAAAGCCATGATCAAAAGTGGAACAAATTTCGATTCTGAAGTATATCCAAATAGAAATCACGGAATTGGTGATACAGACGCTCAAAAACATCTTTTCAGAAAACTCACTACCTTTGTAAAAGAAAATTTATAAACTCTTTCATTCACAAATTGTTATTTTCTCATGTTACCAGAAATAGGAAAAAAAGCACCCGCATTTTCAGCATTGGATGAAAATGGAAATACCATTGGTTTAGATACCTTTAGTGGAAAGAAATTAGTTCTTTATTTCTACCCGAAAGACGATACCCCAGGTTGCACCGCTGAAGCTTGTAGCTTAAGAGACAATTATCAAGATTTGTTGGACAAAGGATATGCCGTTCTCGGTGTAAGTCCCGATGATTCTAAAAAACATACCAAATTCATTGCTAAGTATTCATTGCCATTTAGCCTTCTTGCCGATACCGAACAAACCGTTTGCAATGCATATGGAGTTTGGGTTGAAAAAAGCATGTATGGCCGAAAATATATGGGTGTTGCTAGAACTACGTTTGTGATTGATGAAAACGGAATTTTAACCGAAATCATTGAAAAAGTGGATACCAAAAACCACGCTTCCCAAATTAAATAAAATGACATCTACCCCACCCCTAAATTTTGGCGTTATTGGAAATGGCAGTTGGGCAACCGCTCTCATTAAAATATTAACTGAAAATACATCTATTTCCATCAATTGGTGGATGCGCGATGAAGCCACTGTTGAATACATCAAAGAATTTCATCACAATCCGAAATACCTTTCTTCTGTTGAAATTCACCCGAATGTGATTCGTGCAACCACGAATATTCAGGAGGTCATTGACAATTCAGAAATCATTTTATTGGCTGTGCCTTCTGCATTTGTAGACAAAGCACTCAATGGTGCAACATTGCCTGTAGATAAAACATACATCACTGCCATTAAAGGCATTGAACCCCATTCTAAAATGGTCATTGCGAAATATTTGCAGCAAAACTTCAACATCCCTCTAAATAACATTACCCTCATTTCGGGTCCTTGTCATGCAGAAGAAGTGGCGCTTGAAAAATTAAGCTATTTAACCATCAGCGGCTTGGTGCCAGAAACAACCGCGAAAATTGCAAATCTTTTCGATTGTAGATTTATCAATATCAGTCAAACGCAAGATTTAATTGGCGCCGAGTACGCATCGGTTCTAAAAAATATATATGCAATTGGATCAGGTATTGCCCATGGTTTAGGCTATGGCGATAATTTCCAAGCTGTTTTTGTGGCTGCCGCAATTCGTGAAATGGAAGTTTTCTTAGAAGAAATCCATGCAGAGAATAGAGATGTGAAAGAAGCTGCCTATTTGGGCGATTTGCTGGTAACTTGTTACTCTCAATTTAGTAGAAACCGTTCTTTCGGTACCATGATGGGCAAAGGATACTCTGTTAAATCGGCGCAATTAGAAATGAATATGATTGCTGAGGGATATTATGCCACCGAATTGGTTTATGAACTTGCAACCAACAATAACATCGATATGCCTATTGTGAAAGCTGTGTATGACGTTGTATACAAACAAGGCGATGCCAAGAAAATTTTCAACTTCTTAGCTGAAAAACAACTTTGCTAAACAATTTACACAATCATTTGTTACTTTATTCATGACATTTAAAATTTACACCCGTAAAGGTGACGACGGAAAAACAGGACTCATAGGTGGCGACAGGGTTGCAAAACATCACATTCGTGTTGAAAGCTATGGAACTGTAGATGAATTAAATAGTCATATTGGATTGGTTAGAAGCAATATCAGCAATACAGATGAAGAAAACATTCTTGCCGATATTCAAAATAATTTATTTACCATTGGTTCATATTTAGCCTCTTCGGCTGGCAGCAAAATGAACTTGCCTGAATTCCACGAAGAGAGCATACAAGTTATTGAAAATGAAATTGATAGACTTACTGCTACACTTCCAGAATTGAAAAATTTCATTTTACCAGGTGCCACTTCTCAAGGCGCACAAGCGCACATTGCTCGTTGTGTTTGCCGCCGTGCTGAACGATTGGTTGTGCATTTATCTGATATTGAAGAAATTGAAATTTTCATTATTATGTATCTCAATCGTTTGAGTGATTACCTTTTCACTCTTGCCAGATTTTTAGATATGAAATTTGGGGGACAAGAAATTCCTTGGATACCGAGAGCAAGTAAGTGAATTATAAAATAACAATCACTTAAACTTAGGTTCATTAAACAAATGAATTGAATGATTCAACTTTGCAGCAAATAATAAAAGTATACCTTGTATATTTGTTCAAACAAATGTAAATTTGCAAAAACTATGAAAAAAAATATATTCTTTTTAACAACCGCTGTAGCAGCAATGATGTTTGCTTCATGCGGAAGCAATGCTTCTGAGGCTGGTGCAGCAGATAGCACAATGACAGCAACTGAAGGTTCTGCATCTTATGGAGTAGATTCAAACAGCACTATGGGCTGGGGTGGATCAAAAATTGTGGGAATCGGATCTCACGCGGGTACAATTGCCATCCAAGAAGGTACCATGAGTGTTGAAAATGGAAACATCACTGCTGGTTCATTCACGGTAGACATGAAAAAAATTGTTTGCACAGATTCAGGTTTACAAGCTGAGTATGCAGCGAAATTAATTGGACATTTAAGCGCTGATGATTTCTTCAATGTTGAGAAATTCCCAACTGCT
>CAIRMY010000041.1 GCA_903879775.1 uncultured Bacteroidota bacterium | reverse complement strand
GATCATATAAATCTGATTCCCAAGCACCTCTTCCAAATGTAGCGGCTCTTATCTTTGAAACAGAATACATAATTTCTAAGTCCCAAATGGCACAATTTGGTAAACCAGAACTGAAATCCACCCAATCGTTCAAACTATTATCAAGATAAAATAATCCCCCATGGTCCGTTCCGATATATATCCTATCCCCCCCATCTGGATTTTTCTGATAAACAATACAATTAACCGGAACATTAGGCAAACCATTGGACAGATTTATCCAAGTTACACCTCCGTCCAATGATTTAAATACTTTGTTATTGGCTGAATATCCAGAATAAGTAACAAATACAACATTTGGATTCAAATCAGATACTACTATTCGAGAGGGTTGGACAGAGAGGGTTGGACTAGTACATGAGGTGAAGGTTTGACCTCCGTTGAGCGATTTAGAAATTTTCGAGTTTTTCAAAACATAAATGACTTGGGGATTGCTTGGTGAAATATCAAACTCAATGATATTCTCCGATGGGGGAAAAGGAGCCCCTAAAACTTGCCAACTGACCAAATTTGGACTAATTACCCAAGGATTTTGACATATATACAACTCTTTTCGGCCTCCTGCGTAGATTACATTAGAGTTCACAGGATCTTGATGAATAGGACTGATCCATGTACCTCCTGGTGGGTCAGAGATTAGTTGAATTGCACCGTAAAAGAATCGATAATAATTTCCATTTTGCATCGAATAAACGTGATGATTTGAATTATTCCAGTCTATTAGACAATCCATGCCATCACCATCATCTATATTATTCCAGGTTATTAAATCGGTTGTTTTATTTGTTCCATTATCTTGATGACCTGTTAGGATCATATTTGGAGAGGAACTGGAAAGGGCCAATCGATATTGTTGTGATATTGCTAAATTACTGTTTAAACCGAACCAATTAATTCCATCCGTGGTTTTAAAAAGCCCTCCATCTGTCGCAGTAAATATCGTGTTATTTGCCCCCGGCTGAAATTGGATATCATGAACATCTGCATGAATTTGGGGGATGCCTTGGGAGATTTGGCCACCATTCCAATAAGTTAATAGATTAAAATTAATGCCCCCATCTAACGATTTCCATTGGTTAATTCCCCCGACGATGACCTCAGAGAAATTATTTGGATTTACCGCTATTGCCAAATTATACGAACTTTGCCCTCCAGTTCCAGATCCATCATGGGACCAATTTAGTAGGTTAGGACTAGTAGACTGGATATTGAACGTAACTCCCTCATTCACAGACCTCATTATTCCCTTAAAACCCGAATCCATTCCTGATGCAAGTAAATAAATTCCTGAAGGATTAGCGGGACTAACTGCCATGGATAAACGCTGAATTCCATTTAAAGGTAAATTAACAGTAGTCCAACTTAATCCATTATTAACGGATTTAAAAAATTGTGATGGACCACACGCATATATGGTGTTGGAATCACCAGGCTTAAACTCTGCATCCCGAATAATTCCTGGAAAAACATTCGTAAAACTTGTCCCTCCATTTGTAGATCTAAAAATACCCAATTGAGAAAAAACCAATACAATTTGAGGATTGATGGGATCTATTAAAATTCTACTAATCTTGTTACTTACAAGCGAGCCAAAATAATTTAAACCAGTGTTTGTCCAAGTTAATCCTGAATCGTAAGATTTCAATACTCCTTTCCCAGGTGTATGATTACCATCAGCGTCTCCGGTTGCGAGGTACAGAATTTGTGGGTTAATGGGGTCAATAGCCAATTCAGAAACGCCAATGACACTCAATTCATCGGTATTCGTTGACCAAGTCAATCCCCCATCAAGCGAATTCCATAATCCACCATCTGGTGCCCCAACCCAAATGTTATTATTGTTGTTTGGATGAAATCTCACAAAATTAATTCTGCCCGCGTTCATAGAACTACCGTTACCGTGAGAATATGAACCTGAAAATCCAAATGGCCCAATAGACGTCCAATTACCAGTTAATGATTTGTAATTTGCACTTAATTTTTTATTCTTCAACCAATTTTCAAAATTTACTGAACCTGAAGAAAGCAAGGAAACATCTCCACTTGGATAGACCCTTGGCTCAACCACGGATTCCCAGCGTTTAAATACAGCATATCCTTTACCCTTTTCTATAGGTTTCCCCTGCCAAAATGCGTCAAAGGAAGCCTTTGTTTCATAAAAATTACTGTTTGGATCTTGCATTTTTTCAATCCAATCTTGAGAATAAACTACATTTCCTAAAATAACTGAGGCAATCAGAAAAATTAACCCTAAAAACCCTGACTCCTTCTTGGATTGAGAGAATGAGATTTTCATTACCCCTAGACAAAGTAAAAGAAAAGCGTACCGGTACATGTTCTTATATTTTAAACCAAATATAGCATGTTTTTGGGAGAATTTTTTGGGTAT
>CAIRMY010000040.1 GCA_903879775.1 uncultured Bacteroidota bacterium | reverse complement strand
CAACCCCGCATTATTTTTCATAGTTACGTTAAAGTCTTGGTAACGGGCGTCATTAAATGAATACGAAACGAACACGGGCATTTTTAGATTCTTTTTCATAGATGTATGTGCCATTACATCAATTTCAAGCAATGCCTCTAACCCTGCAGTGATGCTATTTCCAACATTTGTTTTTAATGTGTATGCTTTATTGTTCGCATCGTAGAGAGAAAGTCTTCCAGCTCGGTTATTATACTGCAATGCAAAAACACTCGCATCTAAATAAAACCATTTCCCAATGAGCCCTCTAATTCCGATATCTGAATTTATTCCAGAGGCATCTTTCAAATTAACATCGATTACTTCTGTTCCGGGAACAGCTTGCATGTCGGAAAACAATATAGGTCTATATGCTTGGTTTATATTTCCATAAATTTCTAAGCCATTTTTGAGGTGGTATTCAAGTCCAAATCCCCCAATAAAAAAACTTCTGCTTTGGACCGGAGCAATAATCTTAATTTCGGTGCCATCGGCGTTAAATCCTGTTCTCCCTGTGGCAACAGAACGGACGTTTTCGTATCTTACTCCGGGAATGAGTAACAAGGATTTTGAAATTCTAAATACTTGTTCTAAGAATAGGCTGTAATTTTTCGTGTCGAAATTAAATTCACCAGGAAATACCACATTGGTTGTGAAATTATCATCCGAACCCGTAGAGCCAATCCCTTTTTGAAATCTTTCTGTAAAGCTTGCGAAATAACGTATTCCAGCTGTTAATGTTTGTTTTTGATTTCCAATGAAATAATCATTTAAATAACTCATTTCAATACCCCTGTTGTGGTATCTATCTATGGCTAATTCACGTGGTGCATATTGTAGAGATTTTGCATTGATGGTGTCAGCAATATCTATTGCTTTTGTAAATCCAACGCTATTGCGATCTGCATCCATTCCGAAAGCCATGATTTGTAATCGTTGTTGATGATTGATTTCCCAATTGAACTTTACATTTCCTGTGAACCAAGGTGTTGAAAACCAATTTCTATTTCGGTAACTTTTTGAAATGTCACCGGCCATGTCTGTATCTGTTAATCCTCCTGGCTGTTGGCTTAACATGTTATAATGGGTAAAATCGAATGCCATATCCATTTTCTTAGAAATTTTATATCCCCCAGAAAAATATAATGTTTGCGTATGATAAGCGCTGTTTTTACGGAACCCATCTGCTGATCTTTTATCGTAGAATGCGTAGTAGTAAAACTTGTCTTTGCGGCCACTTACAGCTAAAAAATTGTTATACAATCCAAAACTTCCAACAGTTTGTGAAGTTTGAATTGAGAGTGGTTTGGTCTCTGATTTTCCGTCTCTCATGACGTAATTGATCATCCCTCCGAATTGAGGACCAAATTGCAATGCTCCAGCACCCTTAATGATGTGAATGCGCTGTATCGCTTGCATGGGTGGATTGTAATAGGCTTCAGGGTAACCAAATGGATCTGCTGAAATGTCGGCACCATTTTGGCGGATGTTAAATTCCCAGCTTCTGTTTGGGCTCAAACCACGAGTAGAAATTCCTACTTGTATTCCAGAACCGTCGCTTTCCCAAATATGCATTCCTGGCACTTTTGCCAAGATTTGTCTCATGTTGTTGTTCACAACAATCGTATTTAAATTGTCTAGAACAATCACCGCATTTTTTTTGCCTGCATTAATTTTGGTCCCAACAATTTCTGGAGAGGGTAATACATCTCTTTTGTTTTGTTGACCAACTAAATTAATTTCTGGCAAATACTCAATATGGTTTTTTATCGTATCAGATGTATCTTGACCTTTAGCCACTGCTGTAAACCCACAAATTCCGAAAATCAAAATTTCTTTAAGCATCTATTTAGATTGTTTCTAATTAAGAGCAAATCTAAATGTTATTTAGAACAATTACAAATAAATTAGTATTTTCTTTCTTTCCAAATGGTTTTTGCGGGAAGTAAAAAGAAAATTGATGTGGAAACTGTGACCAAGAACATGTAGAGTTCATAGAGCAAATGCTTGTAAGTGGGCGGCGATTGTTGTCCTAAGAACCGATAGATTTGATTGATTTGAATCATTTGCAAAATGAATTTTAGCATCCAAAATGCCAGCCCAATTTTGAAATTATACACAAGTAGAAGTGGTGTAATAAAATAGAAAAGTCCATAGATGCCGAAGAGTATCCACCAATACCAAGGCAATTCTTTACCGCCACTCAGCCATCGTTTACGTTGATGTAGCAGAGGTAAAAATCCTTCGATTTTATGCGTAAATGCCAAAACTTGAGGGCTCATGACGTTGTTCCATTTCCAACCTTTTTTACAGATTTCAGAGTATAGTTTATAGTCTTCAGTAATTGAAAATTGAATTTTTCCGTATCCACCGGTTTCCCAATAAGCCTCTTTTTTCATGATCATGTTATTGCCAACGGCAGTTGCTGGAATCCCTGAAAATGAAATTAGATTGAGTAATCCCATAAAATATGCCCAATCAATTTCTTGCAGCCATCCCCAGATTCCATCACTTTTAACCATGGTTGTGCCACTTGCAACACCCATTTCATTTGACAGACTTCCAAGCAATCCGAGAGCCCAATTGGGGCTTACAACAACATCAGCATCGGTAATTAAATAATACTCGCCAATGGCATGTTTGTCGAGCTGTGCCATAACCCTAGCCTTTGCTTTTAGACCGGAATCGTCATCTAGAATATCAATAAGCTGTAAAAGTGTTTTACTTTCACTGTATTGAGATTGTTTAGAATATTGTTCAATTACATCTAGAATTTTTTGACGGGTGTTGTCGGTACTTTGGTCATTTCCAATGAGAATTTGAATTTTATCTTTAGGGTAATTCAAATCCAACAATGAAAGTAAACAGTGTTCTATATTTTTTTCTTCATTTCGGCATGCAACCCAAATACTAATTTGAGGGAATACAGAAGGATCTTCATTTTGTAATGTTTGAAAATCATTGTAGACTTCATATCTAAACAAAGCTTGTAATTGCCAAATTTGCACAATTAAATAAAGGACAACAATGGAATATAAAATATACAATATCATTGAGGTAAGGTTTTAAATTTAAATCCTCTTTGAATCATATTTTCTATATACACAGGTAAAATTTGAAGCATTTGAGTTTGAGCCTTCAAGCTATCGTGAAAAACAATAATGCTCCCATTCCGTGTTTTTTTGCTAATATTTTTGATGCAATCTTCAATATGAATGTGCTTATCGTAATCGTAGCTCAAAATATCCCACATCACAATTTTGTAACCCAACTTGATCAAAGCAGAGCCTTGTTTTTTCGATATTCGGCCATATGGCGGTCGAAATAAATTTGTATTCGAAAATGGAGCAATGGATTCTTGCGCCAATGCAATATTGGTTAAATATTTTTCGGAGGGATAATTCCATCCTTTGATGTGGTTATGAGTGTGGTTGCCGATAGAATGTCCCTCAGAAACAATACGCTCAACAATTGTAGGGTATTTTTGGATATTTTCTCCAACGCAGAAAAAAGTAGCGTGTATGTTTTTTTCTTTAAGGATATTCAAAGCTTGTGCCGTTACAACATCGTTAGGACCATCGTCAAATGTAAGATAAATGGCATTTTCTGATGGATTCATGCGCCACAAATAGCGGTAAAAATATCGTTGAATAAACGAAGAAACCTTGTAGTAGCGCATAATGAAAACAAAAATGATAGATTTTTTTGATGAAAGCATCATTTGAAGCCGTAAATTTGTAAAATATGTCTGAGAAAATCACATTGGTTGGTGGCGGCTTAGCCGGGAGTTTAATGTCAATCTATTTAGCAAAAAAAGGATACGATGTACATTTGTATGAACGCAGAGGCGATATGCGTCAAGGAAAATACGAAGGTGGTAGAAGTATCAATTTGGCTTTATCTACTCGGGGTATCAATGCTTTGAGTAAGTTGGGATTGGTTGATGAAATTTTGGGTATATCTATTCCCATGAAGGGAAGGATGATGCATAGCACTGCTGGCGATTTGGCATATCAGGCATATGGTAGAGATGATCAGGCCATTTATTCTGTTTCAAGAGGTGAACTAAATATTCGATTGTTACAATTGGCCGATGAATATGAAAATATTCACATGTATTTTGACCATAAATGCATACATGCAAATTTAGAAACGAATGAAATGACATTTGTAAATGCGGAGGGACAAACCGTAAAAGTTGTTTCGGATGTTGTTTTATCTACAGATGGCGCATTTTCTGCAGTTAGAGACTCCATGATTCGTTATCCTCGTTATAATTTCTCTCAGAATTATGAGAATTATGGATATAAGGAATTAGAAATTGTTCCAGACTCAAATGGCAATTTTCAAATGGATGTAAATTCTTTGCATATATGGCCTAGAAGTAGCTTCATGATGATAGCTTTGCCAAATCCTGGTGGTAATTTCACTTGCACTTTATTTATGCCTTACGATGGTGAAGTAAGTTTGTCGAACCTTCAAACGAAAGAGCAAGTATCACAGTTTTTTGATACTTATTTTGCAGATGCTGTGCCAATGATGCCGAATTTGGTTGATGATTTCTTTAACAATCCTACAGGTCATTTGGCAACCATGCGTTGTTATCCATGGGTGAAAAACAAAGTGGCATTAATGGGCGATAGCGCGCATGCCATTGTGCCTTTTTATGGCCAAGGGATGAACTGCAGTTTCGAAGATTGCGTGGTTTTAGATGAATGTATTGATAAATATCCAGGCAATTGGGCAAAGATTTTAGATGAATATCAAAAGCTCCGTAAACCCAATGCTGATGCCATTGCAAGCTTAGCATTGCAAAACTTTATAGAAATGCGTGATTTAGTTGGGTTACCTGAGTTTTTACACAAGAAGCATGTAGAGCATGACTTAATTAAACTTTATAGCGATGTTTATAAAAGTCAATATGAAAGAGTCACCTTTAGCAATGATGGATATTTAGACGCCTTAAATTGGGGAGCTAAAAATGATGCATTGCTGGAGAAAATCATTTCAGAAAAACTTGAAGATAAAATCACTGATCAAAACTTCATCAGAGATTTAATTTCTCAAATGAAATAATTTACTTTTTTGATTTCTTTTTTGCTTGTATGATACTGTCGATATAATCGGGATTGTAATCTGTTTTGTATTGTTTCTTTTGAGTGTATTTTTTTCCGGTTTTTTGATGGTACTCTTTGTTGGGTTTTAAAATCGCAATGTATGCCCAAACTGAAATAGCGGTTATGACGGTAAAAAATAAAATGGCTACGATGAGCTTTTGTTTTTGTTGTTTTTCCATGATTTTATAATGGGGAAGGGATGCCTAATTCATATGAAAGCTGTTCAATGTCTTTGCATACGGCATCAACCAAAGAAATTCCTTCAAGTTGCCTGCTGAGCTTTAAATGATGTTCAATTTCACCAGGTATTAAAACTGGTTGGTTACTATCTAAAGGAAGTGTGTTTTTGAATGTTTGAATCCATAAATCCATTTTGCTTTTCGATGTTTCTTTATCTTGAAATCCATCGATATCCCAACATCCCACAAAATGTCCAATCCCATTGCCTGGTAAATTTGGCAATGGATCTAGAAAAGAAACAAATGGCGGTACCCAAGGTCCAAAATTAGCTCCTGTAATAACTCCAGAGAAAATATCTACCCAAGCTCCAAGGCCATATCCTTTATGAAAACCACCTTCCTGATTGCTGCCCAATGGCAATAACATTCCCCCGTTTTTGAGGGCTTTTGCGTCGGTTGTATTTTCGCCGTCTTTGGTGATTGCCCAGCCTTTAGGAATGGGTTTGTTCACTCTCTCTGCAATTTCTAATTTTCCATTTGCTGCCGCGGCTGTTGCCATATCAAGCACAAATGGAGTTTCTTGATTGGTTGGAATGGCAACACAAATAGGGTTGGTGCCTAGCATTCTTTGTTTGCCATTTGCGGGCGTAACTAAAGGACTTGCATTTGTCATAGAGAAACCAATATAATCGTGCTCTAAGGCCATCATTGAGTGATAAGCAGCAATGCCAAAATGGTTTGAGTTTGAAATTCCCACCCAACCGCTTCCATAATCGTTGGTTGCTTCAATGGCAAGTTTCATGGCGTAAGGTGCCGACAATAGTCCAATGCCAGAATCGGCATCTAAATGGATCATTGTTTTTTTGCGGCGACTTACAGCGAAATTCGGATTGGAGTTGATTCTTTTTTTCTCAATCAATCGAACATAGCCCGAAAGTCGGGCAACCCCATGACTGTCGATGCCTCTTAAATCGGCTTCAACTAAAACTTGTGCAGAAAGATTTGCATTTTCCGCGGTAAAACCACAAGTTATAAAAACTTCGGCAATCCAATGTTTTAGGGTTTCGTGATGAATGATGGTCATTTTATTTTGAAATTAACCATTTTTGGAGCGCTCCAGTTTGAGACCAAAACTCTTTATTCATTTGCTTTTCTCCCAATAAAAACGTATATTCTACTTCCTGTAGGCCCGTAAAATTGCCTGAGATTTCTCTCATTAATCCGCTTCTCGATATTGTAAGCGATACTTTACTTGGTTTGCCAAGTTTGTTCCAAACTTGTTCTAAATCGTTGTTAAGTCTTACTCCATTCAATGCAATTAATTCGTCATTTACATTGATGCCTAAAAGGGTAGAAGGACCAGGATTTCTGACGTATTTTACAATGTTTTTTCCATTTGAAGTTTCATAATTCAATCCCCAAGAATTGCGGTTGATTTCCTGTTTTTTCGATTGAATATCGAGGTTGTTGAAAATTCCAACATAATCAGGTGAAATGGTTGTGGTTAGCCAAATGTTGAAATCGGCATTCAATTCAACGCCGGCAACTTTATTGCAAACATTCATAAAGTCTTCATCGGTGTATCCAATTCCATCTTTCGATTTTTTATTGTTTAAGTAGAAATCTTTATATAAAGTTTTAAAAACATCATCGAGTGATTTTTTTCCATTGGTCAATTTACAAATTGTCATGTCTAACAATGCCCCAATGATAAGTCCCTTAGAATAATAAGAATATGAATTATTTTTCGAATTTTCATTTGGCCTGTATTCTTTGATCCAAGCATCCCAACTCATTTCGTGTAAGGTTGCAATTTTGCTTCCCGCTCTATTTTCGTGGTTATTGATATAACCTGCAAGGGTATTTAAAAAATCTTGTTTAGAAATGTAACCTGCACGCATGAGCGCAAGTTCATCGAAGTATGAAGTGATGCCTTCGGCAATCCAGAGTGATTTGGTGTAGTTTTCGTTGTTGTAATCGAAAGGGCCCAAAGCAACTGGTCTGATACGTTTCACATTCCATAAATGAAAATACTCATGCGCAATGAGTCCTAGTAGCCCTTGATAAGACTGAGCGTTGGTGTAATTAAAGCGCGACATCATGAGGGTGGAACCATTTTTGTGTTCTAGACCACCGCCGCCAGCTTCTACATTTTGGATGATGAAGGTATATGTTTTACATGGCATTTCACCAATAATATTGACCATTGTTTGACAGATGTTTTGCATGTCTACCTTCAATTTCTCAATATTAGCGTTGTGAATACCCACCATTGCGACTCTATGAGGGACATTATTGACATTGAAATTAAATGTTTCAAAATTGCCAAGTTGAATCGGCGAGTCAACCATTTCATCGAAATTATCAAATGTTAATAAATATTCATGCGGCGCACCTTTAATTCTTTCAGAGGTAATGATTTCGCAGTGTGAAATGATATTGTTCCACGCCCCCGGCAATTCAACCACGCAATGAATATTGGTCTTTTCTTTGCCTTCAATGAAAGCACAAACAGAAGCCAGATTTAAAAGGGCTTGATCTTCATCGATATATGAAGTTCTCACACTCATTTCATAGCAATAAACGTTGTATTGAAAGAATATTTTATCTCCTTTTTTAGCTGGGAAGGACCAAGTATTTTTATCTGATTTGCTTGCATTAACTGATTTTCCATTGATTTCGATTCTTACAGTTTCAATGTTCTTCGCAAATTCTCTAACCAAATAGCTCCCAGGGGTCCAAACGGGCATACTCACTTTAACCAAACCTTTTTCTTGAGCGGTGTAATTCATAGACACCTGTGCATAATGATTTTTAGGATCAGGAATTCTGATTGAGTAGTCAACTGTTTGGCCGGATAATTCTGTCATTGTGATAAATAAAAATAGAAATACAAGGAAGATTGTTTTTCGCATGGTTGCAAATTTCACTTATTTTCATGAATAATGGAACATAAAGAAATTGAGATTTTTTGATTACATTTGATAGTATGAAAACAAAAGGCATATTTTTTATTTTTTCAATGGTTTTTTTTTCATTGATGATTCCATCCGTTTCGTCATGTAAAAAAGATGAAACCCCAAAGAATACGGATACAATTCCAACGGATACAACCAAACAGGCAACCTATATGGAGAAAATGTTTGAGTTATATGTTTTAAATTCAGCGAACGTAATCACTTTGGCGGTAGATAGCTCAGGCAACAATATCACTCAGCAAT
>CAIRMY010000039.1 GCA_903879775.1 uncultured Bacteroidota bacterium | reverse complement strand
TGCAGTTGTAGCCATCATACCGGCAGCGGCAATTGCAACACCATACAATCCAGCAAAATAATAAGAAGCCATGATACCACCAGCCAATGTTAAAATTGGAATCACAGTTGATTTCATACCTACAGACAAACCAGCAATAATGTTTGTTGCGTGACCTGTTGAAGATTGTTGAATGATAGAATTTACTGGAGCTTTACCCATAGCTGTGTAATACTCAGTTACAATACTCATAATTGCACCTACTATTGTACCAACAGCAATTGCATAGAATACGTTTAATTTGGTAAATTCATAGCCGCGAATAGATAATGTTTCTGGCAACATCCAATTTACGATAAAATATGATGCAACTACTGTCAATATCATTGAAGACCAGTTACCTAAATTTAAAGCATTTTGAACATTTGATTTATCATCTTTAATTGTAACAAACCATGTTCCTACAATTGAAAATAGTATTCCTAAGCCACAGATTACCATAGGCAATAGGATTGGAGACATTCCTCCAAAGTTATCTACTGAAACGATTTCTTGTCCTAAAACCATTGTCGCTAAAATTGTTGCGACATAAGAACCGAATAAATCGGCACCCATACCAGCCACGTCACCAACGTTGTCACCAACGTTATCGGCAATCGTTGCAGGATTACGAACATCATCTTCAGGTATACCAGCTTCAACTTTACCGACTAAATCTGCTCCAACGTCGGCAGCTTTGGTATAAATACCACCGCCAACTCTGGCAAATAAAGCAATTGATTCAGCGCCTAATGAAAACCCTGTCAATACTTCAATTGAAGTTTTCACAGTATCTACCCCTAAGCCACTGAAAATAGATAAGAATGCTATAAATAAACCACCAAGACCTAAAACTGCCAAACCTGCAACACCTAATCCCATAACAGTACCACCTGTAAATGAAACTTTTAATGCCTGTTTTAAACTTGTTCTAGCCGCTTGTGTAGTTCTTACATTTGCTTTGGTTGCAACTCTCATTCCGATGTAACCCGCGGTTGCCGAGAATACAGCACCAATTACAAAGGCAATTGCAATAATCCAACTTGAATGAATTGGTTTACCGTTTACTTCATGGATTGTTCCAGAGTAAGCCAATAATACAGATGCGAAAAGTACGAATATACTAAGTACTTTCCATTCTGCTTTCAAAAATGCCATTGCACCTTTGGCAATGTAGTCAGCTAAGCGTTGCATGTTTTCATCGCCAGCATCTTGTTTGCTAACCCATGCACTTTTTATTGCCATAACGATCAAGCTGACAATTCCAAGAGCGGGAATAAGATAAAGAATTATGTCTTTCATATGTTTTTCTAAATGAATTTAGGGGCGCAAAAATAAATAATCTTTAACAGTTATCACACTTTTTTTATTAAAATGATCATAATTAATGTTGAATTGATTCAAAATTAATTGTTAAATACCACTGGTAAAGAGATAGTTTGGCTATTTTGTTGTAATTTAATAATTGCTAAACCATTGAATTTGAAGTTTTTATCTATCATTAATTTTCCTTGACCATCAGATTTTTGTCCCTCAAAAACAAAAATAGACTGCCCCGATAAATTTAAAATTTCAATATTGGTGTTTTGGTTTGATTGAAGTCCATGAATCGAAAATTGATTTTCTATAGGATTGGGAGTAATGGAAATATGAGACTTTTCATGATTATTCAACCCATTAATATGTTGAACTTCAGTATTTACGAGCATACTTTGATTGATGTAAGTTCCGGATCCTGTAGTTTCCAATTTTGCGGCAGTAACTGCATAAGTGTATTTGCCAGTAGACCAATTGCAATCATCTGTAAAAAAAGTATCGGTCGTATTTGAATTGACACCACAACTCGCTCGAGCGAGTGTAATGGTGTTTTTTGATGTATCAATTCTGTAAATATTGTAGGATTCTGCATCTGGACTCTTGTTCCATTTCAGAAACACATTTCCATTTAATGATTGAGCAGTTAAATTTGTTGGGGGTTTAACATGATTCATTGTAAGCGTAGGATCTCCAAGTAATTCAATGAAAACTCCGTTCCACGAACCATTGAATGCTCCATTGAAATATTCAGCGTCGTTGTTTATGGTTAGTTTGGCACCGTAGCCGCTATTTAGCCCCAATGCCATGTGATGCAAATACCATTTAGGAATTCCACCCCAACAAACATTGAATGAACCTGAAGCCAATGCAGATCGCATTAAATTGTTTTTGGAGTCGTAATCACCAAAAAAACTCCCTGCAAGCATTGTAAACGCGTTTGCAAATTTTCCTTTACTTGACGAAAAATCATTGCTAGTGCCAATTCCGTTGCATGAATTGTAAGACCCCGCACCACATCCATAACTCCATAAATACGAACCAGTATTTTGTGAACTGAAATAATCTTTCGTATCCGAAACACTATCTAAGCCAACGAAACACGGAAAATTTTGATATCCAGTTGAAGCTAGATTTAAACCCGTGAAATTATTGTCAATTAAAGCTCTTTTTACAAACGTAATTTCACCCATTCTAAATTGATGAACTCTATTCAAATTTTCGCGCGTAAGTTGTGTATCGTTGTTTGAAAAGGCACTCATGTCAAACATGTCCAATCTGCCAATTTCTAATTCTATTTTCCCTGGAGGGATGGATTGGTCAAATTTCCCATCTTTAGGGACATTATGGTGTCGAGTTGAACTTCCAGTCGTGCAATTTACAGAATTGTCTGACCATATTCCCTCAAAATCACCATAATAACAATCAGCAGGCCAAGCTCCTGTGTGGTTTCCAGATCCTTCAACATGGCCATCTGGTGGTGGACGATCTCCAATTGTTGAGAAAAAACCAGAATATGGTACTGGAACGTGACCTATTATATATAGCGTTTTTGGTCTTGGATTTTTTGAATCCACCATTTTTTGAATTCTTGACTTAACGGCTTTAACATTTTCATTTCTACCTGCGAACAAAACATGAACATTCCATCCTGAGTTTATAAGGTCTTGTTTAAGTGTATTTATTTCATTTGAAAGAGCCTTTATGTATGAACTATCAATGAGCAAAACAACGCCACCTTTTTGAATTGGAGCTTGAAATTTGTTACCTGCATAAATATAACCTAAGGCATCTGTTGATCCGGTTGAACTTATTTTAGAAACCAAATATTCTTTTGCCTGAATCGATGACGATTCATTATAGTTATTTAAGTTGCCCGCAACTTCGGCTAATTTTACATAGTTCGACTCTCCAAAGTTTCTTGAATAGACGATAAATTTGCCCGAATAGCTTTCTTTTGGCCATTGCAATGTGATTTTATCGTTAACAATGGATGCTTGCAATTGTACAACCTGTGTTTTTGCAATTTGTGCAAACAACTCCAATTGACTGATAAAAAGAGTGGTTACAAATGCAAATAATTTAAAATAGTAGTTCATTTTCATGTTCATGACAAGGGCAATTTAAGACCAAATTTATCAATTTGTGAAATTTTGTTAGCATATTGTGGAATATTCTGTAAAAGAGAACATATTTTGAATTATTTTCGCAGCAAAATGTTATAATGAAAAAACTATTCCTTCTGGTATTGATATTTGGTTTAAATATTGCTACCTCATCATTATTAGCTCAAACTAAATCAGCACCAAAGAAAGCTGAACAAAATTATGTGGATCCTAAATAACTTGCACCAGCAGTTCAAATTTACTTCGATAACAATAAACGCGAAGTAAAGAAAGAAGAAATGAAAAAACTAGATGCCTTAGTTGATCGCTTAAAATCCATCAAAGAATATAGATTGGTTTTAACTGGTCACACTGATAGTACTGGAAACGATGAGTACAACATGGAATTATCAAGAAATCGGGTAGATGAAGTTTTTGATTATTTAATTGAAAAAGACATTGAAGAAGATTTCATACAAAAAGAAAGTTTTGGTAGAAAAAAACCACGCGAAAAAAATGAGTCAGATGCAATGATGAAGGCTAAAAATCGTCGTGTTGAAATTACAATTATCGAAAAACCAAAACCAGTAGAGGTTCCTAAACCTATAATTAAAGGTGACACATGTACTCGAGATACTACGGTTACTATTGGTTCTGGTATGTCTATCACAATGAATAAGTGTGAATACATTAGAATGTGTAAATCTACACCGGGAAAATGTGTTACAATTCGTAAAACAAGCGACATTATGGAAATCATCAAGAGTGGTCATCCATTAACATTAAAAGGTAATGAAGGATTGGTTTGGGCTGGTATTTTAGAATTTAAATTTCCTGGTGATACTTGTTTGTCTAAACCATTTACTGCAAATGTAAAAGTTGAAGGATTCGATGGATACAAAAAGGCTAAAATAAAATTGTATGTGAAAGATGAAAAAACCGGAAAATTAAAGGTTTCTTCAGATAGAGACAAGAAAGTAGTCGCTGATAAGTCTGACAAGAAGAAAGAATCTATCAAATATGCAGTTACTGTTAAGTGTCCTACTAGTAAAGATAAAGAAGGTACAATTTTCCTAGCTGGCGGCGCTGGAAAAGGTAAAACAACAATCATTAAGGATAAAACTGGTCAAATTGATAGAGTGTTTGTCATTCAAGAAGCTG
>CAIRMY010000038.1 GCA_903879775.1 uncultured Bacteroidota bacterium | reverse complement strand
GCATTGTCGCGAATGGCGCAAGTATTTAAGAAAATAACATCGGCTTCAAGTTCATCGTTTGTATTTACAAAGCCATGTTCATTCATGATACTCGCAATAATTTCGCTATCGGCAAAGTTCATGGCACAACCATAACTCTCAACATAGAGTTTTCGGGTATTTTTAATTTCGGCGTTGTTGATTGTCATTTTAGAACTACAAAAATAACATCAAAATAGTTACAAATGAATTTAAGATAGATGAAATAGATTCGTGTATCAAACCTTTTTTGCATATTTGCAGTTCAAATGGCAATTAACAGAGGCATATTTTTATTGTTAATCCCAGCAATTGTTGGAAGTTTACAAGGTCAAAATTCTGGAAACGACAAAGGTCAGTTCACAGGTAATTTATTGTTAAACAATCAGAAATATTTAAGAGACGACAAAATTGGAGCGTCGGGTACCATGCCTGTTTATGGCAGAAATGTTGTGAGTTCCGATTTTTGGTTATTCATGCAATATCGCATTAAAGATTACAGTTTTATTGTTCGATATGATGGTTTTAACAACTCTAATTTATTGTCGCCATTGGAAATTTATTCCAATCATGGAATAGGATTTTGGCAAGCAAATAAGAAGCTTGGTGAATTGGATATTACGGTTGGATCATTTTACGATCAATTTGGGTCAGGGGTATTGTTTAGAGCCTATGAACAGCGTCAGATTGGTATTGATTATTCAATGCAGGGTATTCGTTTAGCATACAACATCAATGAAAATTGGAGGATAAAAGGTTTTTCAGGCAATCAAAAAGGGAGTAATAAAAAGCGCTTTGATTTCAATCCTCAAGTTATATCTGGTTTAAATATTGAAGGTTCCATAGATTTAGGAAAGGATTCACTTGGTGAATCTAAATTTGGATCACTTCAAGTTGGTGCATCAGCGATCAATAGAACGTTAGATGACCAAAGTATGAGCTGGTTGGTTACCAATATTAACAGTTATGAACGCGACGATCAGTTTGTTCCAAAATACAATGTTTATGGGTTCAATGGTTATTTTACTTATGATATAGGGAATTTTTCATGGAATGTTGAAGCCAATTATAAAAGTGAAGAAGCGATTGTAGATATGGATAATAAACTCCGTTTAAGTGATGGAAATGTACTTTATACATCATTGAGTTGGGGTAAAAGCAAGATGAAAGTTGGAAATACTTTGGTTTCAGTGGGTTTAAATGTTCAAGCAAGGCATATTGATAATTTTGTGCTCAAAACAAGTCCAGCTGCAACATTGTTAGATGGTTTGGTTTCTTATTTACCATCGTTAACCAAGCAGAATACTTATCGTTTAATGGCGCGTTACAATGCGCCTGCTCAAGACTTAGGTGAAGATGGTTTCCAAGGTGAAATTGAAGCTAAAATTGGAACTAAAACAAGGGTTTCATTCAATGCGAGTTACGTGCAATCTTTGAAAGGCAATGGTGAATTGGACCCAACTACGAAACAAATGAAACCAATTGAATTGTTTCGTGAATATAACTTGGAAGTTGTTCAGAGTATTGGGAAAGATAAATTAAAGCTAGGACTACAGAATATTTTATACAATCAAGCGAGGTATGAACGTGAACCAGAATACGATCCGGTGAATACAATTACACCATTTTTTGAGTGGTTACACAAAACAAATTCTGGCAAGACATTTAGGGTTGAAGGTCAGTACTTGAATACCAAACAGGACCAAGGATCATTTGCCAATTTGGTGGTTGAATATTATTTCACAAAGAACTTCTCGATGTCGGTTGGTGATATGTTAAACATTGAGCCACATAGATATGAAACAATGGGTATTTCTGATGAAATATTGCATTATCCGTCCTTTTTTATGGGTTATGTTCACAACAACAGTGTTTACACATTGTCGTACTTAAAACAGCAAGCAGGCGTAAACTGTTCTGGAGGTATTTGCAGACTGGAGCCTGCATTTAGCGGGGTTAGATTTACTGTAAGTAGTAATTTCTAATCAAAAGACAAACTTTACATTATAGATCCCAGATACGGGTTCTACCTTCACGTGAATATCGTTTTATATTCATCCAAAAAGCAGCAATTAAATAGAAAATAATTGGGGAGCCAAAGGTGAAAAAACTGGCATAAATAAATGACATTCTAACGCTTCTCGTTGAAATATGCATTTTGTCGGCGAGTTGACTACAAACACCAAACATAGATTTTTCTAAAGAAAATTTTAGGAAATTCATTTTAACGAAGATAATATTAAGAAAGATCAATTCCAAATTAAGACTTTGTAAATGAACCCTTTACAAATTAAGTGCTTGCTCTAAATAGAACGGCTCTAACCACTTATAAACATCTGGGGTAAAGTTATTTTCAGAATTTTTGACGGCATAAGTTTCAATTGGAGGTATTTTACATGCATTGAAATCAAGATTTACAAAAAGTAAATGTTTGTTTTTTGCTTCATTTGGACATAATCCAATCAATCGTTTAATTTTAAGATTGGTTGCTTGAATATCATGAGATATGGAATCTAATGCAGAATATGGTAGCAATATCCAGGCACTGCCATTTTTGTCGAGTAGGTTTTCGATACATTGGAAAAAGTCACTGAAAGTATGATTTGAAAAATGACGTGCTTGGTTTTTCAAATCGGTTTCGGATTCAAGTTGATTGGTGAAAAACGGGGGATTGCTAATAATTGCTTCAAACTTAACATCTGGTTTGTAGGTAAAGATATCATGTTCAATGATTTCAATATTGTTGATCCTATTTGACTCACAATTTATTTTGGCTTGAAAGGCCGTTTCAGGGTGTTTTTCTATGGCTGTAATTTTGGAATTTGGATATTTTTGACTCATCATAAGTGCCAATAAGCCGGTTCCGGCGCCTATATCTAATATGTTTTGAGGTTGGCTAAATGAGCAAAAGCCACCAAAAATACAAGCATCTGTAGTTACGGGTAGGGTAACCAAATTCTGTTCAATTGTGAATTGTTTGAATTTAAATGGTTTTCGTTGTTTCACTAAAAATGTTTTCAGGTGTAAATTGATTTGGATCTGTAAAATGATGCCAATGATTTTTAGTTAATGCAATGATTGAATTGCAAATGGGGATGGAAATTTCAATATCGTGGGTACTTACAATGATGTATTTTCCTTGTTTTTCGGCAATTTCTTTGATCAGTTGTAGAAATTGAATTCTACTTGGATAATCTAAAAATGCCATAGGTTCGTCGAGCAAAATGATTGGTGTTTCTTGTGCCAAGCATCGTACCAACATTACTTTTTGCTTTTCGCCATCGGAAAGCTCTGCGAAATTTTTTTCAATTAGATGCTCAATTTTGCACTTTTCAAAATATCGTTTTATATTTTCTTGTGCATCTTTTTGATTGGTTTGCCATGGTTTATTGAACCGTTGCTGACCGCTCATGACAATCTCGAAAGATGACATTAATTCAATTGATGGCGGATTGGGCAACATCAGAGAAATAAGACCCGACAATTGGT
This sequence comes from uncultured Bacteroidota bacterium, assembly GCA_903879775.1. Taxonomy (GTDB): domain Bacteria; phylum Bacteroidota; class Bacteroidia; order NS11-12g; family UBA955; genus VMCP01. The sequence continues at coordinate 12,769 of CAIRMY010000038.1, read as the reverse complement.
CGGATTTTAATTCATTAATTTTTTGATTATCAAACTCTACATACCCTTTTATTGGTTTAAATATGCTCAAGAGTGTTTTGAGTAAAACCGATTTGCCAATTCCATTTGCTCCCAGAAGCAATGTCACTGTTCCTGGCGCTAAAGCTATGTTTATATTTTCATGAAGGACATGTGTTTTTCGATTTTTTACAAATCCGGTTGATATTTCATGAAGTTTTAGCATTGTATTCAACTACAAAAATGAGATATTCGTACGAGTATATGCAATTTATTCAAGCAACTTTAGCAGATTTAGATAAAATTATTGTTTTAGCACACAAGATTTGGAACGATCATTACCCTGAAATCATTGGCCAAGAGCAAGTGGATTACATGCTCAAAAAAATGTATGATTCAGAATCTTTGAAGCAACAAATATTAAATAATGATTTGTTTTTTATCGCTTATACGAATGAAAATGAAGCCCCAATTGCATTTATTTCGATCAAAGAAGTGGAGAATGGGAGTTTTTTTATTCATAAATTCTATGTAAATACTCAAATACAGAGAAGTGGTGTTGGGAGAGCGTTTTTTGAGTTTGTTGTGAAGAATTTCAATCCGGAAGTAATTCGTTTGCAAGTAAATAGAATGAATTATAAAGCGATTAATTTCTACTTTAAAAATGGTTTTACAATTGAAAAAGTTGCTGATTTTGATATAGGAGATGGATATTTTATGAATGATTTTGTGATGATTTGGGAAAGTATTCGGTAAAACCACTTTGAGGGGTTAATTTTGCATCGTGCTTGCATTAGTTGACTTTTCGTTCGAATTCGCTGGAAGATATTTATATAAAAATGCCGGTTGGCATATTAAACCAAGTGAAAAAATTGGTTTGGTAGGACTAAACGGAACCGGTAAATCTACATTATTACGCGTTGTTGCTGGAGAATTTGATCTTCGTGAAGGAAGTTTATCAAAGGCTTCAAGTTTGAAAATTGGTTTCTTGAACCAAGATTTATTGAGTTTGGAATTTCATGAAAGTGTTCGTGATGTTGTGATGGCTGGCCGTGATGATTTGGTGAAAATTGATACAGAAATAAACCAACTTTTGCATGAATTAGAAACTGAATACGACGATAAAAGAATTAATCGTTTAACTGATTTACAAGATCAATTTGGACAATTAGGTGGGTATGACTGGCAAGCTCAAGGAGATAAAATTTTGGAAGGGCTCGGTTTTACAACCGAAATGCTTCAGAAGCCATTGAAAGAATTTAGTGGGGGTTGGAGAATGAGAGCGATGTTGGGTCGATTGTTATTGCAAGCTCCAGATTTGCTGTTGTTAGATGAGCCAACGAACCATTTGGATTTGCCCACAATTGAGTGGTTGGAAAATTATTTAAGTGACTATCAAGGTACCTATGTAATCGTATCTCACGATAGATTTTTCTTAGATAAAACAGTGAATAGAATTGCGGAGGTTGCACACCAACAATTATACCATTATAAAGGCAATTTTTCTGATTACTTGGATCAAAAAGATGAGCGTGATGAAATGTTACAACGTCGATTTGAAAATCAACAGACCTATATTAAGCAGCAAATGCAATTTATTTCTCGTTTTAGATATAAAGCAAGTAAGTCTACGGCAGTCCAAAGTAGGGTGAAAATGCTGAATAAAATCGAGAAAATTGAGATAAAAGATAAAGAGCGTGGTGATTTTGACATTAAATTTAACATTCGAGTAAATCCCGGCAAGCAAATAGTAGATATAGAAAACACAAGTAAAAGCTATGGCGACTTGCATATATTGCACAATAGTTTTGGTCAAATTATGCGTGGCGATAAAATTGCCATTGTGGGTGCAAATGGCAAAGGCAAATCAACGTTACTCCGAATGATTTTTGGCACAGAATCTCACGAAGGAAAAATTGATTTGGGTTGGAATGTTGAATCTGCTTTTTTTGCCCAGCATCAATTGGAAGCATTGAATTTAAAAAATGACTTACTCAATGAGTTGGGTACTGTGAGTGCTGAATATACTGAGAAAGAATTGAGAACCGTTTTGGGATGTTTTTTGTTTACTGGCCAAGAAGTATTTAAAAAAGTGAAAGTGTTGTCGGGTGGTGAGAAATCTCGTCTGGCACTTGCGAAAACCTTAATTACTCAATCTAACTTTTTATTGTTAGATGAGCCAACGAACCATTTGGATATGTTTTCGACTTCTGTTTTGGCAGAAGCGCTTGAAAATTATGAAGGTTCAATCATTTTTGTTTCGCATGATAGAACGTTTATTAGCAGGGTTGCGAATAAAATTTGGTGGATTGAAAATGGTGAGTTAAAGGAATATTTGGGAACTTTTGATGAATTTAATGAGTGGAATTCTACCCGAGTTGTTGAAGTGAAACCAATCGTAAAAACACCAACTCCAGCGGTGCAAGCGGCATCTGTTGCACAAACTGTAGAAAGTCCCTCGAAAAAAACGTTGTCAAAAAATCAGATTCAAAAATTAGAGCAAGACATGCAACAATTTGAAAATGAGATTAAACAATTGGAAAAGAAGAATATAGAATTGTCAATCATGATGCAAGATTCTTCTGTTTCCACAGATTCAACAAAATTGATGGAAGTTACTTCACAGCATAAACTTAACATTGATACCATTTCTGCGCTTCAACAAAAGTATGATGAGGTGATGGAAACTTGGTTGTCGACACAAGAATAGGCTTTTGGTACTTTTTTTGCTATGTTTGATTTATGAAACGGTATTTGTATTTGATATTATTTGCATTGAATTGTCTTTTTTTAAAGGCAAATACCGATAGTACACTCAGATTTTGTAATGCCATTTATGAAGGAGATATAAGAACGGTTAGGGTTATTCAAGAGAATAGCGGGTTCAATTTTCCTGTAATTACGCTGCAAGACGCCTTAAAAACGTTGAGGTTGGAATTTGATCAAATTACTTCTGAAAGAGATTATTATCAATTCACTCTCATTCATTGTGATGCCCAATGGAACCGCTCAAATTTGGTCAAAACACAATTTTTGGATGGAACAGGTTTCGAGAATATAGAAAACAGCGTTTTTTCGAATTCCACACTCACACAATATGTTCATTATTCAATCAATTTTCCAACCGAGCAAACCATGCCAAAAATTTCGGGGAATTATTTATTAGTGGTTTACCGTAATTTTAATGAAGCCGATATTGTTTTGTCGAGAAGAGTTATGGTTTTGAACTCAAAAGGAAATGTTGATATGACTGTTTCTCAGAGTAGTCAGGTGGAATTTAGAGCTGAAAATCAACAGATTAATTTTACGTTTACAACGTTAAAAGATTATTTTATACCGAATCCGTATCAAGATTTGACTGCAGTTATTTTAAGAAATGGTGAATGGTTGACTGCCAATAATGAACTTAGGCCTCAATTTATTCAAAATCAATCTTATGCTTATAAACAAATGATTGGTAGTCAGTTTCAAGGTATCAATGAATATCGATATTTCGACATCCGATCGTTGAGAGTGAGTCAAGCATGGGTTAAAAAGAAAATGAATATTGGCAATCAAAAACACGTTTGGTTGGTTGCCGATAATAGCCGTGGATATGATCGATATATGAACTGGAACGATTACAATGGAAGGGTTTTTTATGACAACAAGGATATCTTGAAGGATAGTTTATTGAAACCCAATGGCTTTGAGAACGAGAGTGATTATTGCTTTGTACATTTTTCTCTTTCAATGGATCTAATTGATAAAGATATTTATGTTTATGGCGAACTTAGCGACTGGAGAATTCAAGAAAGTCACAAGCTTTATTACAATGTAGATGCAAAGATTTATGAAACGGTAATTCCGTTAAAACAGGGCTATTATAATTATATTTATGGAGTTGCTGATAAAGAGTCTAAGTCTTTAGATTTTAAAGTTTTAGAGGGATCTCACTCGGCTACAGAAAACAATTATATGGTTTTAATGTATCATAGAAATCAAACTATGCCATATGATGAATTGATTGGATATGGTTTGAAGAATTCTCAGGGTAAAAATTAAATTAATAGTGTAAATATGGAGCTGTGATTTTTTGATAATCTTGCAGCGAATTGATTTTCCAAAGTTTTGTTTTATAGTAAGTTCCACCTTTGGCAAACTTTTGAATAAATCCCGGAATTTCTTTCTGATTGGGCATGTAGCATCCAATTTCTTGCCCTAATGACATTTTGTATTTTGTGAGATAATAAACTTGTTCGTATTCGTTGTAGTTGAAATGCTGTGGATGGAAATCCAATCCATAATCGCAATTTTTTCTGGTTGCTGCATAGTATTCACCTATAGATTCACCCAAAACAAGGGTTTTTTTATTCTGAGGGATATTCTTTGCCAGGAAACTTAGAAACGGCTCAGAGATGCGCTCTGAGCGTTGGTAAATGGCTACAGTATGTCGCGCTGTGAATATGGCAAATCCATTCAGGGCAATAAGACACAGAACATAGATGCTGATTTGATGTGAAGTTATATTTTTAATCAATTGGTTGTCCCTCAAAAATAAAATACCCAATAAAAACAGGACAGGTAAATATCTGTATTGAGGGGTAATTAAAAAGAACAACGTGAATGAAAATACAAATAATTCTGCTGAAAAGTTTTGCGAAAACCACAACTTTGGATTCTTGATTGAGGTTAGCATTTGCCAAAAGTTTAAGAGTGCCATGCCAATAATGATGACAAATTGCAAGGGCATTTCTTTATAGTAAGGCCAAAATCGATCGATGAAACTTGCTTTTAAATAACTCAAAAAGCTATGCGATTGCGGAGTATGTTTGGACGTCTGAACTGTTAGTTGCGAAATGAGCTGCTGAATGTTGAAATCGATGAAGTATAGGCTAAATAAGCCAGGAATCATAGCAGCGATGATGTATAGAATCGATTTTTTTAATGAGTTTTGATATAGGTGTTTTGCAAAAATGACAATAAATATTGGAAAAGTATATAGGTGAGCGATGGCAATGAGGCCAGCAATAAATCCAAGGTATATCTGTTTGTTATTGATAGATTTAAGATAAAAATAAAGCGTAATTAAAAACATGATAACGACTTCAATTCTCACACTTCTAGAGAGTTCAAATACACTTTTATCAAAGGCAAAAATGATGATGAAGAGAATTCCGATGTTTAGATTGAGGTTTGACTTTTTGAATAATTTGTATAGTAAAGTAAGGGTTGAAAGGTGCATTAAAAGAAAGGGCAATCTTATGAAAAAAATGGTGGCTGGGAAAAATTTCAGCCAAAGAATATGCCAGAATTGAATGAGTGGCGGGTAGCTTGCAAATATAGATTCTGCACCTGGATTCGGCCAAAGCCTGGAGAAATATTGGTGAAATTTGGTGTATTGAATGGCAGGATCGAGATTCATTGTTTCATCGGTCCAAGCCACGGGTAGGGTTTCTAGATTATATAGACCAAGGGCGGCATAAATGCATAAAAACCCATAAAAAAAGAGTTCATGGCGATATTTTAACCGCTCGAATATCAATTATTTAAAGGTGATGAGGACTTGATTTTTATCAACAGCCATTCCTTGTGAAACTAGCACATCGTTTACAATGCCATCGGTTGGAGATTTAATTGCATTTTCCATTTTCATTGCTTCGAGCACTAGAATTTTATCTCCTTTATTCACGGTGTCGCCAGCATTTACTATAACTTGTAAAACAAGACCTGGCATTGGCGCTTTCATATCAGAAATTTTTGGTGTTAGAGCATTTTCAAGTCCCATCGATTTCAATATTTCATCGATTGGTTCTGAAATGCTCGCGTTAAATTTATTTCCGTTGTAGAGTAATGTAAGCGTTTTGGTTTCGTGATTTACATTTAGGCAGGTAATGGTGTAAACTTTATTTGGAGTAATGAGAAGTAAAGTTTCATTGTTTTGTTTTACAATTTGCAAAGATTTAGATGGGTTTTCCATCCAAACATTGTTTTCATTGACTAGGGAAATTTGTTTGTCTAAAATGTTAACTTTCATAATTTAAACGTTTCTATCGATAACGAAATTGACTAAGAGATTGAGTTGTTTTTTGTGAATTGGATTTGCATTGAGTGAATCTAGAATGTCGAAAGCTTGACTTCTAAATTCATTCATTTTTTGAGTTGCATATTGAATGCCGTTGTGTTTTTTGATAAAATCGACGACCAAATTCATTTTTTTAGCATCAGGTAAATTGCCTTTGATAACTTTTCGAATGTCTTTAGTTTCTTGATTTGGTGCCTGTGACATTGCATAAATGATAGGGAGGGTTAACTTTTTTTCTTTTATATCAAGGCCAGCGGGCTTTCCACTTTTGTTTTCGCCAAAGTCGAATAAATCATCACGAATTTGGAAGGCCAAACCAATAAGTTCTCCGAAATGGCGCATTTTTTCTAGGATAATGGGGTCTGATTGAGTTGAGGCTGCACCAATTTGGCAGCAAGAAGCAATTAAAGAAGCTGTTTTTTTTCGGATAATTTCAAAATAAACTTCTTCAGTAGCGTTCATAAACTTTGCTCTTTCAAGTTGAAGAAGTTCACCTTCGCTCATTTCTTCTACTGCTGTACTCACAATTTCGAGCATATCGTAATCCTTATTGCGAATACTTAAGAGTAAACCTTTTGAAAGCAGGAAATCACCTACCAAAACGGCAATTTTATTTTTCCAAAGTGCGTTGATAGAAAAGAAACCTCTTCTTTTATAACTTTCATCGACTACATCGTCGTGAACTAAAGTTGCGGTATGAAGCAATTCAACAAGCGAAGCACCACGGAATGTTCTAGCGTTTATGTCGCCGAATAAACTAGCGCTGTATAGAACGAAAATTGGGCGAATTTGCTTTCCTTTACGTTTGACAATGTATGTCATAATGGTGTCTAATAAAGGCACCTTAGTTTTCATACTTTGCCGGAACTGTTGCTCAAATAGCTCCAGTTCTTTTTCAATAGGTTTTTTTATTTGCTCGATGCTAGAGCTCATTGCTTCTGCGAATGTACAATTTTAAACTGATTTAAGTACATATTTCAGTGAATAGTATGATTGTAAAATTGATGGTATCTTTGTAAAAGTTAAGAATCTTAAAGATGATATTAAATTGCAAATTAGGTACTTGCTATTTTTGGCGTATTCACATAATATGCATTTGCATTTTAATGTTGGTATTTTCTTTTATTTCTTGTAAAGCTGTGAAACCGAATCAAGTTGTTCAAAATAAGAAATCTGTAACATTGGGTAGAAATTATCAAAAATTGGTTGAAACATTAACTTCTTTTAGTAGGGGTTCTAAAGGTGCTCAAAAAAGGGATGCCGATGAGTTTTTAAGTTCAATTGAAAAGGACTATTCAAATTATGTGTTAGATATGAATTTTATTGATTCATTGGCTGCTTTTGTCAATGATGGAATGATTTCAATAGACGTTTATGGAGGAAATTGGTGTTCAGATACCCGTTATGGTATGGGAGGCTTACTGAGGGTTTTAGATGCTTGTGAAATGCCGGCTGAAAATTTCAGATATATAAGAGTGAGTAAAGAAAAGAAGCTAATTGACATTCACGTTGAGGGCCTTCAGATTTCCAAAGTGCCATTGGTGATTGTTCACAATAAGAAAATGGAATTCGGGAAAATAATTGAGGTTCCGAACAAGGGCATTTGGGAGATGCACTTATTGTCGATCATCAACAAGGCATTGAATCATTAAAAGTTAAATATATCAGGCATTTCATGCTTTTCAATTTTTTTGGCTTTTAGAAAAGTTTCAAAAAAGTTGATGGTTGGCTGAATTGATTGTTTAAATGAAATTGACTTTACACAAATCATGACTAAAAATATAAGTTCTAAAATACATAGAACAATATTGAGTTGATTGTCGAAATATTCTGGTCCGTAAGTGTCTTTGTAGTTGACAAAAAGTCCCTCCAAAATAAAGAAGGTACATATTGCGAAAGTAGCTAAGAACAAAGCGTAAATGCGAATGTGTTCGAGGGCACCAATTCTTAGAACGATGTACATGTCGTTTTCAACGCCTTTGATTTCGCCGTGAGCGAAGTTGGCAATTTTTTGTTTTCGGCTAATGGTTTCAAGTTTAAAATCTTGGTTCGAAACTTCGCCATAGAATGTTTTCTCTATTTTTTCGGTGTTTTTATAATTGAAATCGCTCAGAAAGGTTTTCTCCAATAGGGCTTTATGGAGGCTGTTGCGATTTTGATCAGATTTGAGATAAATTGTTTTAAAAGGATAACCGAACATAGATTAAGTAATTTTAATGGATGTATTGTTGTATGTATTCATTGTGTTGCAAAGGTCTTGCAAGAGTTCTAAATCATTGAAAATTCCATTGCCAACAACAATATAATCGGCGCCAGACTCCCAAGCATTTTCAGCATCTTTAGAGCATTTGATACCTCCACCCACAAAAATGAGGGAGTTAACCACATTGCTTACAGCATGTATTAATTTTTGAGGGACAGGTGTTTGGGCGCCTGAACCAGCATCGAGATACATGAGTTTGAGTCCTAGCATTTCACCGGCAAGAGCTGTTGCTGCGGCAATGTCTGGTTTGTCATTTGGTAAAGGCATTGTGCCACTCATGTAAACTGCTGATGTTAGTTTACCCGATTCAATAAGCATATAGCCTGTTGGAATAGGTTCAATGTTATGTTTTTTTATCCATGGTGCAGCTGTAACATGTTTTCCAATAAGGAAATCAGGATTTCTACCTGAAATTAGGCTCATGAAAAGTATTGCATCGGCATTTTCTGATATTTGCATTTCGTGACCTGGGAAAATAACAATATTTTTTGCTCCAAAACTTTTAAGATCTCGAATGCAATCTTTTGTAATGCCATCAGAAACGAGTGATCCACCGATTAAAAAGAGATCAATACCATTTGCATTTGCAATCGAAAAAATTTCTTTGGTTTTTTTCCCATGTTGATCCGGATCGATGAGTACAGCGATACCTTTATTCAGATTATTTTTTTTATTTTGTAGGTATTGAAATACACTCATAATAATACTTACAAAGAAAGTGAAAATTGGTCTTTTTTATCGTTTTTTTTTGTGAAATGCTTTAAATACTTAGGAATACGCACATTGAATGAATATTGTAGTTGATTTTGTCTTAAAAATAGTACGATACTATAACAATGATTATCAGCATATTAAGTGTAAGTCATTGATATATTGGTAAATAAACTATTTCCACACTCTAAACCCTTTTGGTTGTTGGATTTCTTCGTTTTCTGTGGATAAACGAATGTAAAAAGTAACTTTTAGATAGATATTTTTGTTATCCCGAATTATTTTATTGCAAAACAAAACCATTAACTAACTTGTTTAACCAACGACCAAAAAAAACCATGAGCAACCAAACCTTAAACACAACTGGATTAGAATTTTCCAGAATGAACACCAAATCGGGTGTATCGCCTTACGATTTATTTGATTACGATTATAGAACATCTGTGATAAAAAAACCAGATGGAAGTGTTGTATTTGAAATGAGGAATGTTGAGGTGCCACACGGATGGAGTCAAGTAGCCACAGATATTTTAGCACAAAAATATTTCCGTAAGGCTGGTGTTCCACAAGCAGATGGTTCTATGGGTGCTGAAATATCTGTGAAGCAAGTGGTTCACAGATTGGCAGATTGTTGGCGTTTTTGGGGAGAGAAACATGGTTATTTTGCAAGTAGTGAAGATGCGCAAGTTTTTTATGATGAGTTGGTTTACTCGTTGTTGAATCAAGAAAGTGCTCCAAATTCACCACAATGGTTTAATACAGGTTTGCACAACAGTTATGGTATTGCGGGAAAACCTCAAGGTCACTATTTTGTAGATCCAGCAACTGAAAAGTTGATGAAGTCAACAAGTGCATATGAGCGTCCTCAACCACATGCTTGTTTTATTTTATCTGTAGATGATGATTTGGTGAATGAAGGTGGTATCATGGATTTATGGGTTCGCGAGGCTCGTATTTTTAAATATGGTTCGGGTGTAGGAACAAACTTTTCTAGAATTAGAGGAGCTGGAGAAAAATTGTCTGGTGGTGGCACTAGCAGTGGATTGATGAGTTTCTTGAGAATTGGTGACCGTGCAGCTGGTGCAATTAAAAGTGGTGGTACAACAAGAAGAGCGGCTAAAATGGTTTGCTTGGACTTAGATCACCCTGAAGCAATGGAATTCATTGCTTGGAAAAAAGCTGAAGAGAAAAAAGTTGCTGCGTTAATCGCTGGTGGTTATGCAAGCGACTATGAAGGTGAAGCTTACAATACAGTTTCTGGCCAAAATAGTAACAACTCAGTTCGTATCCCTCATAAATTTTTCGATAAATTACAAAAAGGCGAAGATTGGGAATTCACAGCGCGTTCAACAGGCGAAGTGATGAAAACCCTTCCAGCTCAAGAAGTTTGGGATAAAATTGGCGACGCTGCATGGGCTTGTGCTGATCCTGGTGTTCAATACGACGATACAATCAATGAATGGCATACTTGTCCTGAAGGTGGTCGTATCAATGCATCAAATCCTTGCTCAGAGTACATGTTCTTAGACAATACAGCTTGTAACTTGGCTTCATTGAACTTAAGAAAATTCTTTGATGAGAATGCATGTACATTCAATGTAGAGAGCTTAGAGTATGCTGCTAGATTATGGACAACTGTACTTGAAATTTCTGTGTTAATGGCGCAGTTCCCAAGTAAAGAAGTGGCTCAATTGAGTTATGATTATAGAACTTTAGGTTTGGGTTATGCTAACTTAGGTTCGGTGTTGATGTGTGCTGGTATTCCTTACGATAGCAAAGACGCAACAGCAATTTGCGGATCTATCACGGCTATTTTAACTGGTACTGCTTATGCAACAAGTGCTGAAATGGCTGCGGTTAAAGGTACATTCCGCATGTACGACAAAAACAAGAAAAACATGTTACGCGTAATTCGTAACCATAGATATGCTGCGTATAACACTCCTTTGGCTTTTGAGGGATTGGGAATTAAGCCAGTATGTATCGATGAAAAATATTGCCCAGATTATTTATTGAAATCTGCTTGTAACTCTTGGGACAAAGCGGTTCAGTGGGGTGAGAAATACGGATTTAGAAATGCACAATCTACAGTGATTGCACCAACGGGTACAATTGGATTGTTGATGGATTGTGATACTACTGGAATTGAGCCAGATTTTGCTTTGGTGAAATACAAAAAACTCTCTGGTGGTGGATATTTCAAAATCGTGAACAATACAGTTCCAATTGCATTGAAAAACTTAGGTTATAGTGATTCTGAAGTTGAAGCAATTGTAAACTATGCAAAAGGAAATCAAACTTTCAAAAATGCACCGTCTATTAACCATGAAACTTTGAAAGCAAAAGGATTCTCTGACGCTGATTTGGCGAAAATTGAATCTGAAGCTGCAATGGCGTTTGAAATTGGGTTTATTTTTAACAAATATTCTTTAGGTGAAGAAACGATGAAAAACTTAGGAATCACTCCTGAGCAATACAATCACCCTAAGTTTAATATGTTACAAACATTGGGTTTCGACAGAAAAGAAATTGCAGCGGCAAATAATTTTGTTGTTGGAACTATGACAGTTGAAGGTGCTCCTGCATTGAAAGAAGAGCATTTGCCAGTATTTGATTGTGCGAACAAGTGCGGTAACATTGGTGTGAGATACATTCATCCATTCGCCCATATTCGCATGATGGCTGCTGCACAACCATTTATTTCGGGTGCAATTAGTAAAACAATTAACCTTCCTCATGAAGCTTCAATTGACGACATTAAATCATGTTATGAATTGAGTTGGAAATTAGGTTTAAAAGCAAATGCACTTTACAGAGATGGTTGTAAATTAAGTCAGCCATTGAGCAACAAATCTGAAAGTCAAGAAGAAGCCGACAAAGAAGATAAAGAGGCAGCTGCAAGAGACAACGCAGTGGCACAAGATGCTTCTGGAAAAGAAAAGGTAATTCGCATTGCTGAAGAATTGACTCCAGATATCGTTTTAGAAGCGGCTAAACGCATTTTGAGCGAAAGTCCTGATACGAAGTTCAAACGTCAACTTTCTAACATTGTAGAGAAGAAAAGACTTCCAAATAGAAGAAATGGATTCACGCAAAAAGGAAGAGTTGGAGGACAAACAATTTTTGTGAGAACAGGGGAATATGATGATGGAACATTGGGTGAAATCTTCATTGATATGCATAAAGAAGGTGCAAGCTTCCGTTCATTGATGAACTGTTTCTCAATTGCAATTTCTGTAGGTTTACAATATGGTGTGCCTTTGGAAGAGTTTGTTGACAAATTTGCCTTCACTAGATTCGAACCTAGTGGAATGGTTGAAGGACATCAAAATGTGAAAAATGCAACATCAATTGTAGATTATATCTTTAGATTGTTAGGTTTCGAATATTTAAACAGAGAAGATTTGGTTCAAGTAAAGCCAAGCGATTTATTGCCAATGGAAAAATCAACTCCAGAAGCGCCAGTGATTTCTGAATTCAAACCAACATTTAACCCTGAGCCAATGTCGTTAGATATGACAAGAGCTATGAAAGCAGAAGCTTCAGGTGTTAAAGATATGCAAGATCATTTAAGAGAAGTACAAAGCGATGCTCCAGCATGTAACGTTTGTGGTCATATCACAGTGAGAAGTGGCACATGTTACAAATGCTTAAACTGTGGTAACAGTTTGGGTTGTAGCTAAAAAATTAAATCATTGATAAAAAAAGACTTCCAATTTGGGAGTCTTTTTTTT
>CAIRMY010000037.1 GCA_903879775.1 uncultured Bacteroidota bacterium | reverse complement strand
CTAATTCGAGCTTTCCATTGGTGGCAATGGATTTTGCGGCTTCAACCTGTTCTTTTGTTTGTAGGCATTGCAAATAGGCGAGGGCCACACTCAATGCAATGTTTTGTTTAACTTGTTCTAAATCTAAGTGACTCGCTTGTTTGTCGAATCTTAACTTTTGAATGTTGTTTCTCAGTTGTCCACCCGCAAAAAGCGTCCAATTGGCTTGTAACTGAAAATTGTTACTTCCAATGGTTGTTTGAACGTATTGGTTTGTAAATCGGTCGATACTTCTACCGCTTTGAAAATATTGACCGGCAGAACCTGAGATTTCAGGACTTAAGTTGTATTGGCTTTGTTGATAATCGATGGTGGCAATAGATTCTGAAATTGCTGCCAGTTGAACGTCATAATTTTTGGTAAATGCCAGTTGAATACATTTTTCTAAAGTGATCTTTTCAACATTTTGGGCTGAGAGATTTGCCAAAATCCCTCCAAAAAATAAGATCGTTATCCATCGCATAAATACAAATATAGGGGAGTATTTTGGCAAGTTTAATGATTGTCGATAGACCTCTATGATTATCGATGAATTCATTTTGTGGAAAACATGGTATTGGGAATGTTAAACAAAATTTTATTTTTGTATCGGTGTTTAGGTTTTCGAGGAGTAATGGCTTACTCTAAGAAATGAAAAGGGAACATCGGTGTAAGACCGAGACTGTACCCGCAGCTGTAACCCCCATCTGAAAAGATGTAATTTTAGGCTTCTATGCCACTGTGTAAACGGGAAGGCGCCTAAAATGGGGAAGTCAGAAGACCTGCCTACGGCATCACAAAAACTCGCTTTCGGGAATAAAAGCGCGGTGGTGATTTGCTCGTGGGCAATTTATCTCCCTTTTATTTGCGTTGGCGATACCCAATTATGTTGTTGAACATTGGACATATCGCTTCTCTCTTTTGCGCCTTCGGCGACACCGTGCAAAATTTGCCTGTCGATACCGTCTATATCCAAGCTCAACGCATCGAATTTTGTCAGTTGGGACGCGTGAAACTCGATTTCCAAAATTCAACATCCCCACAAACCATTCAAAATAACCTCGCTGCAAATGCAGTTTTTTTCAAGCAATACGGGGTTTCGGGGTCGTCTACCATTTCTAGACGAGGGGCCGATGCCGCCCAAACGCAGGTTTTATGGAATGGACTGCCCGTGAATAACCCTATGCTCGGGATGGCAGATTTTAACAACCTCACTGCCTTTGGTTTGCAAGAAGTCTTTCTCATTGAAGGTGGGAATGCCGCACTTTTAGGTTCAGGCAGTGTGGGTGGAACCGTGTTTTTAAGAAATAAAGTAAAATATGGTGAAGGATTTAACGCCAATATAACTTCGCAATACGGCCAATTTGGCAACCTTTCAATGGGTTTAAATCTAATTCAATCTGCTAAAAATCAATATTTTCAATTTACTTTTGGACAACTAAACTATCAAAATAAATTTACCTTTTTTGATGTTCTCAATCAAGAAAATAAAATTGCGCAAAATGCAAATCTTTTTCAAACAATTGGAAGAGCAGTTTATGGATTGAAGCAGGGCAACCACGACTTAAAATTAGTGGTTGAGTATGCAAATAATGAACGTGGACTTGGACAAAAAGCGGGTGGAAATCAATTGAATGGTTTGCAAAAAGATTTAAACCTTCGAAGTGTTTTAGAGCATCAATACAATCAAGGAAAGTATTTATGGGTGAATCGCTTAGGTTTTGTGAGAGACCAAATTAAATATTACGAAGATATGGTGAATGCCGATTCAAGTGTTGCAAGTACGCCTTATTTTCAAACTGAATTTTATAAGAACATTGGTGCCTTTAGGTGGCTCATTGGCTTCGACGCCCAACAGCAGAGAGCGTTTTCGGTGAATTACATTCAAGTGAACCCAATTCGATTCTACGCTGCATCGTTTGCTTCGGTGACGTTTAAACTGAAACAAGCCGATTTTAATTTGAATGCACGGCATGAGTTTTACGAAAATATTCCAACTTTTGGAATTTCATCGGTGGTGCCTGTTAAAAAATGGTTTCAAATTAAATCGAACATACATTCTACCTTTAGAAGACCAACCTTGAACGATTTGTTTTGGAGAACGAACGCCACAGAAATTGCAAAATCTGAAAAAGGTTGGGGCATTGAACTCGGCTTGTTGAAGAACATTCAAACTGCATTGTTTGATGCAACTTTTGAGGTCACCTCTTATTACAGAGAATTAAAAGATCCAATTATTTGGATTCCAAATGGAATTTCTTGGATTGCAACAAATTTTCACAATGGCCAATATGCTGGGATCCAATTTAATGGGAAGGTGTCTAAAGGGTATCACAATCAAAAAATAGCATTCAATTTTGGTGGAGAATGGGTGAGCACTCAAGTGAAAAAAGGAAAAGAATTACCAGGATATGCGCAAATTTTCATTCCCGATTTTATGGGGTTTGTGGGTGTTGTTTTAGAACGAAAATTGGTTTCGTACAAAATAGATATTCAGCACACAGGCAATCGATACATTCAAACCGACAATTTGGCTTGGATGCCTGGATATAGAATTGTGAATTGCCAAGTTTCATTGAAGCAGTGGCAGTTTATGTCCCTCAAAAAAGATAAAAAAGTAAAATGTGAAGCTTCTGTTGAATGCCGAAATATGCTCAATACAAATTACCAAAATATGCCGAGTAGGCCCATGCCTGGAAGGTCGTTTTGGTTGAATTTAAGCATCTTAATATAAAAAAAAATACATATGAAAAAAACAAGAATTTTATTGATGATTGCGCTGCTTTTTAGCGCTAAAGTAAACGCCCAAAAAGATCCATCGCCCATAAAAGATGGATTCGATTATTTGACCATGATGGGCTTCGATTCAGGGATGGTTCAAACTGGTAAAGTGGGCATTAAAAGTTATATCACCCAAGGAAATATGTTGATGAATTTTGGTTGGGACACAACCTATAAATATTGGTCAGGAAATTGGGCATTGTCGTATATGCACTACAACAAAGTTGAGGAAAGCAACATGGATAAGCATTTGTTTTCGGCGATTACTGGAACAGGCGCAAGAAATAGTGAAAAAATCTTTGCAATTGGACAAAATAATGCAAAATTGACGTCTTTAAATGCTAAAATGTTGGGCGTCATGTCGATGGAAATCACAAATTCTACCTTTGCTTACAACTCAATGAAATTTGGTGATGCGTTTGCAAAGAAATTTAACGCTGCCGATAAAGATAGCTTGATTTTAGTGATTTCAACCTTCATGAAAGGGCAGAAAATGGAATCGAAAAGGGTGGTTTTAGCTGATTTTAGATTTCTAGACACAACCAAAAATTTCCTTTTAAATACTTGGCAGAAAGTGAATTTTATACAAACCAATGACAGTGTCACTTTTGAAATGGTGAGTTCCGACAATGGCACTTGGGGCATGAACACGCCTGCATTTTTCGCCATGGATAATTTGGAAGTATTGTATGCAGCTGGGGTTGAAAAAACGCAAGTGACTCGCTTAAATGCGTTTCCTAACCCTGTAAAAAATATTTTGAATTTTAGTACAAATGCAACTTTGAAAAATATAGATATTTTTAATTTTGAGGGACAATTGGTGCGCAAGAACTCATTTGAATATGGGATTAAAAGTATGGATGTAAGTAATTTGAATTCAGGTATTTATTTTGGTATGCTAACGGATGCATTGGGGCAAAAATTTAGCGTTAAATTCATCAAAGAATAATGAAGTTTAAAGGGTTTATTGTTGCTGCCTTTTTAGGTGTGTTTTTGTTGTCTTCTTGTATCAAAGACCCAAATTCGAATGGTGGAGATACGCTGCAATTCAGTTCAACCCAAGTTGGTGTGCTTTGCGAAGGAAATTACATGTGGAACAATGCCCAGTTTGATGTTTACAGTGTAGACTCAAATAAATATTATGAAAATGTATTTGAAGCCGCCAATAAAACTCCACTCGGGGATGTGCTTCAAAGTGGTTGCTTTGCTTCAAATTACATTTGGTTGAGCGTGAACAACAGCGGCAAAATTTTAGCACTCAATCGTAAAACCTTAAAACAACAAAAATACCGAAGTGATTTAAAGTCGCCTCGGTATATTTTACCTGCAAAAAATTATGTGTTTGTAAGTGATTTGATGGCAAATGCAGTGCTTATGTTAGACAGTTCAACATTGCAAACGGTTCAGGAATTTAAAGTGATGTCGGGCACATCTGCATCGAATCGTTACGGTTGGACAGAGCAAATGGTCAATTGGAACAATGAAGTTGTGGTTTCATGTTATGATGGATTTTTAATGTTTATCAATCCCACAACAAAAAATAGCTATAAAATGGAAGCCGACACGGGTTGCCAGAATTTAGTTGTCGATAAGAACAATTCATTGTGGGTTTTATCGTCGGTAAATGGACTTGCATCGATTGTTTGTTATGGTAGCAATAAAAAAGAGATAAAAAGATTTGCATTTCCCGCGGGAGATGGAATCAACCGTTTGTGTTTATCGAAAGATGGAAGCCAACTTTTGTATATCCACAAAAACAGGGTGGAGCAATTGTCGATTGATGCCAATGGTTTAACAGAAGCTAAAATTGTATACAGCGGGTTGCAAACTTGCTATGGACTTGGGGTTGATCAGCGCAATGGATGGGTTTATGTTGCCGATGCTTCCGACTATGTAAGTAGGGGGAAAGTCTACATTTTAAATGAAAAGTTTGAACTTTTAAAATCGCTAAATTCTGGAATCATACCGAGTGGATTTGTCTTTTTTTAAGGATGTTACCCATGTTTTAGAATTCTTGAATACCCAAAATTTGGGCTAAAAGTGGTATCTTTGCACTTGGATGAAATCTCCATTTAAACTCAAAAAAATAGATGTACTCGTATTGCGTTCCTTCATTGGTCCGTTTTTGGTAACATTTGTATTGAGTTTGTTTCTGTTCTTGATGCAATTTCTTTGGAAATACATCGACGAACTTGTGGGCAAGGGAATTCCTGCCTTGGTCATGGTAAAACTGATTTTCTTGTCGTTGGCAGATTTGGTTCCAATGGCATTGCCTTTAACCATTATGGTTGCGGGGTTAATGACATTCGGAAATTTATCGGAAAGTTTCGAACTTGTGGCGTTGAAAGCCAATGGAATTTCCCTTTTGAGAATTTTGAGGCCAACATTTGTTTTCATGGGCCTGTTAATGGTCATGAACTTTTTGTTCTTGAATTATGTCATTCCCAAGGCGACTCTCGAATTCAAGGCGATGCTCATGGATATGAGGTCGAAAAAACCAGCCTTTAACATCGATGCCGGCCAGTTTTACCAACAAATTGAAGGTGTTTCTATTCGTGTGGGTTCCAAAGAATCTGACAATGAAACCGTGCATGATGTATTGATCCATGAATATAAAAAAGACGATAGCAAACGGTTAAATGTTATTCATGCTAAATCTGGCAAAATGATCATGTCGGCAGATAAACGGCAGCTCGATTTCACACTGTACGATGGGGTGAGGTATGAGGAAATGACAACAGCTCCAACATATTTACAAACCATGCCGTTCAATCAGATGTTTTTTGCCAAACAACACATGGTCATTGATTTGTCGAGCCTCGATTTTAAATTCACAGATAGAGAAGCCATGTCGTCTGACTTTAGGTTATTGAACATTTCTCAATTACAGCTTGAAATTGATACTTTTCACATGAAAATGCATAGGGCATTCATTGACAATGAGCATTATGTAAGTCGTTTTTTGCATTATATACCTTTGTTCCCTCAGATGGAACGACAACGATTAATCCATAAACAAACCAAATATCAACCAATTTCTGATACCAATATTTTAAACAATTTTGATGCAAATAACCGATCAGTGATCCGTGCGGTTGCGCTAAGTACCGCAAGGGGTATGAAGGGTACACTCGATGGATATTCTGCGAATCAAGTGTTTTTAACCACCGATATTGCTCTTTACAGAACTGAATACCACAAGAAATTTGCCCATTCATTCCTCATTTTTATGCTTTTCTTAATTTCAGCACCGTTGGGAGCCATCATTAAAAAAGGTGGAATTGGTTTGCCTTTGGTAATTTCAGTGATTCTATTTGTGCTATTTTATGCCATCAATTTAACTGGTGAAAAAATGGGCAAAGAATTGGTGATGCCAGTATGGACAGGCATGTGGATGAGTTCAATGTTCTTATTCCCAATTGGGTTGTGGATTACCTTCAAAGCCATTCGCGACAGCAATGCATTCACTTTGGGTGGATTCATTCCATTTATAGGTAAATTATTGACACAGTTATTTTCTTTATTCAAAAAGAAAAAAGCATGAATATATTGATTTTAGGGAATCGTTTTCCTTGGCCATTGCACGATGGTGGGGCCATTGCAACCTTTCAAATGATGAAGGCTTTGGCTTTTGAGGGACATGTGATTTCTTATTTTTCTTTCAATACAAAAAAGCATTTTGTAGATGAAAAGACCCTTTTGGAACGCTTTTCTTTTTGCAAATATTATCCGCAGCATTTGGATGCATCGGTTTCTCCTTGGGTTGCTGTAAAAAACCTTTTTTCAAGTAGAAGCTACCATTTACAGCGATATGAAAATGAACAAGCCAATCAAAATTTGGCGAAATTATTGAATTCGGAATATTTTGACATTGTTCATATTGAGGGACTGTATTCTGCAGGATTCTTAGAAACGGTCCGAAAACATTTCAAAGGTCATGTAAGCTATCGATCTCATAACATTGAATCTCAAATTTGGGAGCGTTTGGCGAAAGAAACTTCAAATAAACTGAAACAGTTCTATTTAAACCTTCAGGCAAAGCGATTGAAGCGTGAGGAAGAATTGTTTTGGCAAAAAGTAGATTCTATCATTCCAATTGCCCCAGATGATGCGCAGTCAATATCCCTCAAAGTAAATAAGCCAATGTTTACATATCTGCCGGGGATTCAAATTGGACTGATCGAAGAAGTGCAACTTCAACCATTTCAATTGTTTCACATTGGAAGCATGGAATGGATGGCAAATGTTCAAGGCGTTGAATGGTTTTTACAAAAAGTTTGGCCTTTGGTGAAGTCTAAAATCCCGCAAATTGAATTTCACATTGCTGGGAAAGGTTTAGATCCGAACGATCCAAGAATTTTCCAAAGTGGGGTATACAACCATGGGGAAGTTGACAATGCAAAAACGTTTATGCTAAATCATGGTATTTGCATTGTGCCAGTGGTTGCAGGCAGTGGCATTCGCATGAAATTAATTGAAGCCATGAGCATGGGAATTCCTTGTGTTTCTACCAAAATTGGGGTGCAAGGAATTGAGGCTGAGAACCATGTGCATTTGGAAATTGCTGAAAATGCGCTTGAAATGACAAATGCCATTGTGAATATGGTTGAGAAGTGGAAAGACACTGTTAAAATGGGTCAGCGCGCACAAAAATTGATGCTTGAGCATCATGATTTGCAAAAAAATACCAAAGAATTATTGGCGTTTTATGCAAAACAAATTAATATAAAAAATTAGATGAAAAGATTGTGGATATACTTGAAACCTCAAGGGAACTTGGTGTTTTGGGCGTTGTTTTTGGCTACAATTAGCCAAGTTTTTAGCATGCTTGATCCTTGGGTGGGTCGTAATTTGTTTGATAAATATCTCACTCAATATACCCATTACAAAGAACATGAATATTTAAAAGGAGTGATGACATGGCTATCAATTGGTGTTGGCGTTGCAATGGTGAGTCGTATTGCCAAGAATTTGCAAGATTATTTTGTGAATGTAGCCATTCAAAAGGCGGGGGCTAAAATTTTCACGGATGGCATTAAACACACTTTAGATTTGCCTTTTGCCACTTTTGAAGATCATAGGAGCGGAGAAACTTTAAACATATTACAAAAGGTTAGAACCGATTCTGAGAGATTAATTACATTAACTGTAAATCTGTTGTTTACATCAATTGTGGGAGTTGTTTTTGTTTTTGTGGCATCATTTTCTGTTCATTGGTTGATTGCACCGGCATTTTTAACGGCCATGGCTGTTGTGGGTGTAAGTAGTTCCATGTTAAGCAAACAGATCAAAACCATTCAAAAAGAAATCATGCAAGAAACCTCGGTTTTAGCAGGAACAACCACTGAAAGTTTGAGAAACATTGAACTTGTAAAAAGCTTGGGCTTGGTAAAGCAAGAGATGCAGAGAATTAGTTCAAATACCTTGAAAATTTTGGGTTTAGAATTGAAAAAAGTGAAGAAAATCAGAACATTAGGCTTTGTACAGGGCACCACGGT
>CAIRMY010000036.1 GCA_903879775.1 uncultured Bacteroidota bacterium | reverse complement strand
TCGGTAAAATAACGACCGTTCGATAAATTGATCGTATAAAGCTCTTCGTAATCGTGAGAAACCATGTTTACGGTTGCACTTTCAACAGAATTCTTTCCTGACTTAACAGTTACATCATTGGCAGTTGCACTGAAAGCAAAACTTTCTCCGAGCGCACTGCGCTGCTTTAGCAACTCCATTTCTTTGTAGTTCGCTGTTGGACGCACCCAGTATTTCCACCAAGGGAAATCCTTACCAAACTCCCATGGCCATTTCTCAATAAACACTACATTACTTCCCAATTCATTTACGCTGCTTCGGATTTTATTCTCGAGTCCATCAACAGCCGTAAACACAGCAATGATGGCAAAAATTCCGATGGTAACACCTAAGAGCGAAAGAATAGTGCGCAGCTTATTCACCACCAATGCATGAATGGCCATCAGCACGCTTTCACGTAAAAGTCGCAGATAAATTTTCATTGGGTCAAAGGTACGATAGTTTAATCACCTATTGCATGCGCTTATCAATAAAAAAATTGACAATTGCGAAGTAAACATTTTCATACCTAAATGGATAATGCAATATATTTGTTGAAATCATAATAACTCAACTGCAATCTATACCTACAAGATTTAAATAAACAATCAGCCAATATTTTTTATTTATTACAAACTTTTGAAGCTAAAAAATGAATCAAACTATATACAAGGACGAAGAAAAAAATGCAATTCGATTTTCGGACTTTAAAAAGTTAGAAACCGATTGTCCGTTCGCTGGTTTGGGAGTAAAATATGTGGCTTCTGGTGAAGAAATTTATTATGCCAACAACAAAAAATACAATGTAAAAGTTGGGGAATACATTATCGGAAATGAGTTTACTAAATCACTTGTACAAATTAATAGCAAAGAATCGGTTCAAGGACTTTGTATCGATATTTCATCTGAAATAATATCAGAAGTAGCGGAATTCCACGACCTTAATGGTTCGGAGCTGAAAGAATTCTTGCTCTCGGATCAGTTTTTCGTAAATCGTTATAATGTAAAAAATACAAGTTTGGGTTACACGCTAAACGATATTAA
The DNA here is from genome assembly GCA_903879775.1 of uncultured Bacteroidota bacterium. Classification (GTDB taxonomy): domain Bacteria; phylum Bacteroidota; class Bacteroidia; order NS11-12g; family UBA955; genus VMCP01. Next base: position 934 of record CAIRMY010000036.1, on the reverse strand, counting down.
TCAAAAAATTAAATCGGGAACATTTACAAATGATTTACATCAAAACGAATTGTTTTATAGCCTTGCTGAATCCATCATAACAGACCAACGTTTTGTGTTTGACCATTTGACTAATCTTGAATTTAAAAAGGACTTAACTAATGAAGAAGTTTTCAGATCAGTATTAAATGCAAAATCATTCATTGATGAAAATTTAACTGCTAATCTTTCTTTAGAAAGTATTGCAATCCAAACAGGAATTTCAAAGTACCACTTCATTCGTGTTTTTAAATCAGCCTTTGGGATTTCACCTTATCAATATCAAAAACGTAAACGACTAGATTTAGCAAAATTAGACCTGATAAAAGGCAATGATATTTTTTTCACCGCAATTCTGTATGGATTTCCCGATGTACCGACTTTTTCAAAAGCATTCAAACAGCAATTTGGACAAACACCAGGATCAATAAGAAAAAGCAATTTTTGACAAAGGGAATTCGGCATGATGTATTTTCTTTGAAACAAATATTTCTTATGTTTCAAAAACTATCTCTACTTGTCCTAATACTTATTTCTTTTAATGTTAATGCTCAGCTACAGCGCAAATCTCTTTGGGGCGCACGAATGGAATACGTTTCCGAGAATGGAAATTCCGGATGTAAAATATTGCAAGTATCAAGAGGAACAAGCGTTGCATTGAAGCTTCAAGAAAACGACGTTATCCTCAAAATTGGCAATAAAGCATTTCAATCAACAAACGAGTTCATTGATCATTTTTTAAACTACGAGCCAGGAGAGAAAATTCAACTTTCTATTCTTCGTGATGAAAAGATAATAGAACTAAAAGCTAAAGCAGTAGCACGTCCTTTTGAAACAGATGATAATGCAACAGTCATTTACGATGAGGCTCCTTATAAGGGTGGGCAATTACGTGTAATCATCAACAAACCATTTA
>CAIRMY010000035.1 GCA_903879775.1 uncultured Bacteroidota bacterium | reverse complement strand
GATAATGTATTGGTTAATGGAGCAAAAGGTAAAGATGGTGATGGTGGCTCATTCAAAATTACAGAAGTAGATTATTCAAAAACAGAACCACGTGTAGGTAAAGCATTGCCATTGGGTCATTTATTCCCACCATCATTTGGACGTGGAACATACAAAATATTGTATGCAAATAATGGAACAGGGTGCTTGAAAACAGATAGTTTTTACATCACAGTGAACGATACTCCAGATGCAGTTCTGTTGTCAACGTTAACATTGTGTAGCAGTGGACCAAAATTGGATTTGAATACGCGTATAGACATGACGAAGTCAAAGCCAACCACAGGTGTATCAAAATGGTTAGGACCAAATGTAACTGGCAATGAATTCACACCAAACACAACAAAATCTGCAAACATTGAAGGTCCTCATAAACTCACAATGTCATACACAGATAACAATGGTTGCGCAGATACCGAAACATACAATGTTTTTGTTAGAACACAACCAGAAATAACAATAACATCACAAAAGCCATTGAGCGCATGTGAAACCTCTCAAATATCAATTGAGAGCACAAGTAAGTTTAGTAACAATAAAGTGTTGTGGACATTAGAAAATGGATCAGATGGAACGTTAGACGATGTGAATATAGAGGCTCCGAAGTACATGCATGGTCCATTGGATATCATCAATAAGGAAGCAAACTTGAAAGTAACCACGGTTCCATTGGCAAACGACGTATGTCCACCGGTATCAGATAACATTAAAATCATCTATTATTTGTATCCAGATATGTCGCCAATCGATAATTTCAAAGGTTGTGTTCCATTGGTAACAAATTGGACCTCTACCGAAAACAAAGGAATACCACCATCAAACTTGGTATATTCATGGACATTTGGAAATGGAGATTCAAGCAAAGTTGCCAATCCAAGCAACATAGCATATCAAGTACAAGGTAAATACAGTGTGAAATTACAAGTAACCAACAACCAAGGACCTTGCGCATCGCCTCCAATTTATGGCAGTGTAGAAGCCTATCCAATACCGGTTGCAAATTTCAAAACCGACCCAGGTTATCATACCACAGTTGCATTGCCTAAGTTTGTGATGATCAACCAAAGTACAGTAGAGAGCAATCCATTCAATCCAACATTGAATTATGTATGGGATTTTGGAACAGGTAAAATCACCGATACATCGTTGATGCAAAATCCAAGATTTGCATACTCTAGAGATACTGGCGTTTACCAAATTAGATTGTTGGTAACAAGCAATCATGGATGTGTGGATACTGCATCACAGTGGATACATATTGGTCCAGACATCATTGTTTTCATTCCAGACGTATTTACTCCAAACGAAGAAGGACCAGGTACAAATGAATTTTTCGGTCCCGTTGCAACGAACTTTAAATCTTATTCTATGACCGTATACAATCGTTGGGGCGAGAAGTTATTTGAGACCAACGATATCAATAAAGGTTGGGATGGAAAAACAAAAGATGGTGAAAAATGTATGCAAGAAGTATATGTTTACCACATTGTAGTCACTTCATTTGAAGACATAGATTATACTTATGATGGGACTATAACATTGATTAGATAGAAGATATAAATTAAATATTAAAAAAAAAGACCAATTAAAAGTTGGTCTTTTTTTTGTTGTTTTTAAATAAAAACAATTTATATTGCAATCCTTATGCAAAAAAATGATAAAAGTGTATTAACCGCATGGACCATGTATGATTGGGCCAATAGCGTTTATTCTTTATCCATATCTTCAGCGATATTTCCATTATTTTATGAAATTTACACGAAAAGATACGGCCACGAAACAATGGAGATTTTTGGAATGTCTTTCAAAAACACTGCCGTTTACAGTTATACATTGTCGTTCGCCTTTTTATTAAATGTTTTACTAGTACCAATTCTTTCTGGAATTGCCGATGCAAAAGGCAACAAAAAATCTTTCATGAGGTTTTTTATTCTTTTGGGAAGTATGGGCTGTAGCAGTATGTTCTGGTTTTCCGGTGATAATTATGTGTTTGGATTGACCTGTTTCTTACTTGCAACCATTGGTTTTGCAGGAAGTTTGGTCTTTTACAACGCTTATTTGCCAGAGATTGCAACCCCCGATAGATTCGATCAACTATCGGCGCGAGGTTTTACGATGGGATATATTGGAAGTGTAATCTTATTAATTGTGAATTTATTGTTTTTGCAAAAGTCAAACTGGTTTGGTCTTCCTGAGCCATCGGCCGATAATTCGTTGGCCTTTAGGGTTGGGTTTTTAACTGTTGGAATATGGTGGTTTCTTTGGTCGCTGTGGCCAATGTTTAAATTGCCAGGAAAGACCAATATACACAAAGATTCAAGTATTTGGAAAGGGTTTAAGGAACTTAAAAATGTTTTCAATGAAGTGAAAACAATGAAACCATTGTTGATTTTTTTGGCTTCATTTTTTGTCTATACCATGGGAGTTCAAACTGTAATTTATGTTGCTGCATTGTTTGGTAAAAATGAATTACAGTTAGAATCGTCTGATATGATTATAACCATTCTCCTAATTCAATTAATTGGAATCGCAGGAGCTTACTTTTTTGCATGGCTTGCCGATAAAAAAGGAAATAAGTTTGGGATTATTTTAGCTTTATCAATTTGGGCATTAAGCTGCGTTTTAGCTTACTTTTTGGAGCCAAGGCAACCAAATCAATTCTTTGGATTGGCATGTTTGATTGGAACTGTAATGGGTGGTGTACAGAGTTTATCGAGAGCAACTTATGCGAAGTTGATACCTGGCGACAAAGACAATGCCTCTTTTTTCTCGTTTTACGAGGTTACAGAGAAGTTAGCCATTGTGATTGGAACATTCGTGTGGGCATTGGTTGATGATTTAACCGGCAGCATGAGAAACAGCATTATGATGCTGATGGCATTCTTTATCATAGGAATTATCATTTTATCATTCTTGAAATCAGATAAAATAAAGGCTAAGGCTTAATTTATAGTTTTCATATAAAACAAAAAAGATACACCAATGTGTATCTTTTTTGTTTTATCAAATGATTCATTTTATGCGTATTTCAAATTCTGAATGGCATTCCATTCATCTTCTGCCATTTTACGCGTTATTTTTAGTGATTTTTTCTTCCTGTCGGAAGAAGGAATGTCAAACATGTGTTTTTTCAAAATAGCCTCACATACGCCTCTTAAACCTCTCGCACCTAATTTATTCTCAAACGACAATTCAACAATAAAGTCAATTGTTTCGTCTTCAAATGTTAATGCCACGTTCTCAAGCTCAAATAAATATTGATATTGTTTTAATAGTGCATTTTTAGGTTGTGTTAAAATACATTTAAGCGTTTCTTTATCTAGTGGTTCTAGACTTGCAATGATTGGTAAACGACCAATGATTTCTGGAATTAAACCAAACGATTTTAAATCAGCTGGAGAAATTTGGCTTAATAGTTTTTTTGGATTGATTTCTTTTGCATCGTTACGTTTAAAACCAACGGATTGATTTTGAAGTCTGCGACCAATAATTTTCTCAATACCATCAAAAGCACCTCCACAAATGAATAAAATATTTGTAGTATCGATTTTGATATATTTCTGATCGGGATGTTTTCTACCTCCTTCAGGCGCTACGTTAGCTGTAGTTCCTTCAAGAATTTTCAATAAGCCTTGTTGAACTCCTTCACCGCTAACATCTCTGGTAATAGAAGGATTGTCGCTTTTACGGCTAATTTTATCAACCTCATCAAGATAAACAATTCCTCTTTCAGCCAATTCTGGTTTGTAGTTGGCAACTTGTAGCAGTCTCGATAAAATACTTTCAACATCTTCACCTACATAACCAGCTTCGGTTAAAACAGTTGCGTCAGCAATGCAAAAAGGCACATTCAATAGTTTTGCTAAGGTCTTAGCAAGCAATGTTTTACCGGTTCCTGTTTCGCCAATTAAAAGTACATTGCTTTTTTCAAGTTCAACCTCATGATGATCATTTTTATGGTTGATGCGTTTGTAGTGATTGTACACTGCAATTGCCAATGTTTTTTTCGCTTCCTCTTGACCAATTACATATTGATCTAAATGAAGTTTTATTTCAGCAGGGGAGGGAAGATTTCTCAATGCAGCAATTTCTATGCTCGCATCTTTAGTCTTCTCTGCACCGTTTTTATCCTCTAGGCCTAGTTCTTTGGAAACTATTTGGTGTGCTTGTTCTGCACATTGGTCGCAAATATGTCCCTCAAGACCAGAAATAAGCATAATTGCCTCTTCCTTTTTACGTCCACAGAAAGAACAAGTTTGGCCTTTAGATTTCATTTTCAAATTATTTATTTCTTCTGCCTAAAACTTCGTCGATCATACCATATGCTTTTGCTTCTTCAGCAGTCATCCAGAAATCGCGGTCTCCATCGGCTTCAATTTTCTCGTAAGTTTGACCAGAGTGGTGAGCTAAAATGTCGTACAATTCCTTTTTTAACTTAGAAATTTCTTTGTATGTAATTTCGATGTCGCTCGCTTGACCTTGAGCACCACCCAACGGTTGGTGAATCATAATACGAGAATGAGGAAGTGCAGTTCTTTTGCCTTTTTCACCGGCAGCCATTAAAACGGCGCCCATGCTTGCAGCCATTCCTGTACAAATAGTTGCAACATCACTGCTGATATATTGCATTGTATCGTAGATTGCTAAACCTGCATAAACGCTACCACCAGGGCTATTGATGTAGATTTGGATATCGCGATTTGAGTTTGTGCTTTCCAAGAAAAGCAATTGGCCCATGATGATATTCGCAACATCTTCATAAATAGGTACTCCCAAGAAAATGATTCTATCCATCATTAAACGGGAAAAAATATCCATTGCAACTGCATTCATTTGGCGCTCCTCAATAATGTTTGGAGTTAAGCCATAAATTCCAGGAGTTTGTGCAACCATTTTGGTGTATTCATCAACGCGTAAGCTGCTTATTCCAAGATGCTTGGTTGCGTAGTTTTTAAATTCTTTTCCGTAGTCCATAGTATATGATAAACAAAAATAGTGAATAAAAGATTATTCTCCGTGTTCTGCTTTATGTTCGTTTACGTGTTTGAAGTAATTTTCGACAGTTACCTTCTTTGTCTTGATGGAAACCAACTCTTTTACTTTATCGTAAGCTTTTCTATAAATCACACGGTCAGCCATTTGAGATACAAATTCTCTGTCGGCCATTCTTTTGTTAATTGTTTCATCTAAAAAAGAATCATTTGGTGTAATGTTCAATCCATATTGACGATACATCCCAACGAAATAAATCCTTGCTTCCATGTTTACATCTTCTGCCGTAGCTTCTAACTTGTGCTCATTTGCAATTTTATCGATAACCAAACGACGTTGAAGAGCATTTTTCTCTTGTTCGTATTTCTCATCAATATTTTCGAAGTTATAATCGTTTTCTTTTGTTGTAATTAACCATCTTTTCAAGAACTCATCGGGTAAGTTAATGCTATGTTTGCTCATTAACAAATGACCGATTTCATGGTCTAGCCATAAATCAGCTTCGTTTTTATAATAAGCTTGTAAATTTGTTAAAACGCGATTTTTATATTCCTCCTCATTCTTTGGTGCTTCTTCACCTGGGAAAACTTCTTTGTAATAGTCTTCACCCAATTCAGGCATAATGCGAGATTTGATTTCAGTTACTTGAATATTGAAAGATTTATTTAAATCAGCAATACCTTCTTTTGCAATGCCCAAAGAACTTGTAATTACAGTTTCATTGTCATTAAACAATTTACGAACATCTGCCTTTACAATCGTATCTTTCTTAACTCCGATGCATGATTTTTGGAGTTTCTTATCTTCAATCATTGATGGAACGAAGCTCACTGGTTTTTCAGTTATTCCACCTTCAAGTGGTTCGCCTGAATCGTTTAATTCTGTAACATTTGCATAGATAATCGATTCTTCATCAGAAATTCCAGCATCTTCAAGTTTTGCATGACGTTTTCTCGCATAATCGATATCTTCATTCACTTCTTTTTCAGTCACCTCAACTTCAAACAAATCCAATTTGTCTTTGGTTGAAATGCTTAATTCAAATGAAGGGGCTAAGCCTAAGTCGAATGCAAATTTAAACTCTTCTTTATTATCTATGTCTAAATCGCTTTCAACATTTACACTTGTTATTGGATATCCTAGGATGTCTAATTTTTCATCTTGGATATATTGGTTAATTGCATCAGAAGCAATGTTTTGAATTTCTTCAGCAACAACAGATTTCCCATAAAGTTTTTGAACCATTCCTAAAGGTGCTTTTCCTGCACGGAAGCCTTTAATGTTCGATGATCTTTGAATTTTCTTCAACTGATTATCTACTTTTTCCTGATAATCTGCTTTTACAAGGTCAATGATTACGGTCGCTTGTAATTCGTCTTGTTTTTGGATACTGATATTCACGGTGTTTCTATTTTTTTTTACGTTAAGGTCACAAACAAAAAATGGAACTCAATGTTCCATTTTTTATTATTTGTGCACGCGGAGGGACTCGAACCCACACACCTTGCGGCGCCAGATCCTAAGTCTGGTGCGGCTACCAATTACGCCACGCGTGCATTTAGGACTCTCAAATGAGGGTGCAAAGGTAGTAAAAAAAAACGAATTTGCAATAATTGGATAAAATTAATTTCAATTATTGATTGAGCCAAATTGTGCTTGTATAGGTGATTTTTTTCTTTGGTGAAAGTTCAACCGTAATCGTAAATGATTCACCTTCTTTAATTTCGGATTTTTGCTTTTCGCTC
>CAIRMY010000034.1 GCA_903879775.1 uncultured Bacteroidota bacterium | reverse complement strand
CGTCGTTCGTAACCACTCCGATCCAACCAGCACCCTTATTTACAAACTCCCTCACCAAGTCGCCATAAATACTCTCGTAGCAAATTATAGGTGCAACTTTTTCTCCTCTACCGAGAATATCTACAGAATCATTCTTAGCCAAACTTCCAGTTGTGCTATTCTCATCGAGTTGAAGCGCCAAACTCTCCAAAAATGGTAAATACTGAATGAACGGCATTTGTTCAGTTCCTGGAACCAATTTCGACTTATGGTAAAACTTAGGATGATTGCCAGAATCTAACCACATTGCAGAATTATAATGATCATACCACCCTTTGGCTTCATACTTCAATTTTCTCGCCGTTTTTGTTGGTTTCTCATCTGAAATATAATAATTCACCCCGTTTACGCCGCTCAATATTTGTAAATTCTGCCCCCAACGTCTTAATTTTTCCGGCGCTTCACGGCCCTGCATTTGCGGAGTCTTCGACAATAAATAGGCAAATTTCAATCGCTGTACCTGATAATCATTCTCTACGAACTTCAAATTAACAGCATCCACCAAAGAGGTTTCAGGCCATAACAACCATTCAACCGATGAATCAATCGTTTGCAACGAAAGATCGATCATTTCATCTTCCATCGACATCGGATCCCTCACAAATTTTTCCGTCCAAGGATCAAAACTCGGTTGCAATACCGCAACTTTTACAGCTTTACCCTCTTTAACATTTACACTGAATTTCAATAACAGCGAAAACGCATAAAGTGCTACAAAACAAAGCAATGCAATTTTTATATTCCGATGAACACCATGAAAAAAACGTTGATTTTTCTCTTCTTTTTGAGGGACATTGACCTCCGAATTTTCTAAATCTTTGAACCAATTAAAAATCCAAAAATTCATATATAAAACCAACGCAGTGCCTCCTAAAGTGCCAGTAACTTCATACCACTGTATGAAACTCAACCAACCCGAAAATCCATTGCCTAAACAAAGCCATGGCCAACTTAAATCCCACCGATGATGGCCGTATTCATAAAGCATCCAAGCAACCGAAAATGCGGCAAATGCCCATAAATAAGAAGTTTTTTTCAAGGCCACTCTATAAATCCAGAATGGAACAAGCATAAAAAGAGCATTGAGGGTCAACATGAAAATCACACCGTAACTAGAGGCATAATACACCCACCAAGTGGTTGTAATATTCCAACCAAGCAATGCTAAAAAAATACTTCCATAAAACTTCCATCGCTTCTCTTTATAAAATCTGTTCGCCAGAGCAAGCATAGGCAAGAAAGAAACAAATAAAAGTGGTGTGAATGGCTTAGGAAACCATGCCATCCAAAACAATAGCGACGGCACCAAAATCCATATCCAAGTGGGTACATTAGAAATTTTGATATTTTGCAATTTATGCAACATATATATCGCTTAATTATTTAGGTTATTCTGAAACCTCACCCTCGTCTTCCGACTCGTATGCAATTCCCTCCAAAACTACAACAAATTCTCCTTTAGGTGAATGCGCTGTAAAATGACTAATGACATGAGAAAATGTTCCGGTAACAGTTTCTTCAAATTTCTTTGTGATTTCTCTCGAAACACTCACCTTGCGATGTGCCGAACAAAATTCTGAAAGTTGCTTTAAAGTTTTTAAAATTTTATGAGGACTTTCATAGAAAACAATTGTTTGATCATTTTCTGCCCATTGTTTCATTCGGGTTTGACGTCCTTTTTTATGAGGTAAAAATCCCTCAAAACAAAAGCTATGCAAAGGAAACCCACTCTTTAACAAGGCAGGAACAAAGGCTGTTGCACCGGGAAGGACTTCCACTGAAATGCCCTCCTGCAATGCCATGCGTGTCAATAAAAATCCAGGATCAGAAATGCCCGGGGTACCCGCATCTGAAACCTGTGCAAGCATTTTACCTTGCTTTAATTCCTGTATTAAATAATTGAGTTTTTGATGTTCATTGTGTTGGTGAAAACTCTCCAAAGTTGTAGAAATTTCATAATGATTTAACAGAACTTTTGTGGTTCTGGTATCTTCTGCTAAAATTTTATCGACAGTTTTCAATGTGGCAACTGCACGATATGTCATGTCGCCTAGATTTCCTATTGGTGTGGGTACGATATAAAGCTTTCCTGACATAATGATCTCTTTTTTAAATGTCAAAAACCAGAGAAACTCTGGTTTTCGACAAATTGATTTTCTT
>CAIRMY010000033.1 GCA_903879775.1 uncultured Bacteroidota bacterium | reverse complement strand
CCAAAAAAACAATAGGGGCTTGCATTTGCAAAAATCATTATTAATATTGCAAATGCCCTTAAATAATCTATTATGGCAATTCTTGAAGTTGTCATTTTGTTAGTTTCAAAGGTCTTAATTAATTATCGATATAAAAATTCTATTTCTGGGTTTATGCATTTACCAAAACGATTTCGATTCAATATTGTGTCATTATTAATATGCTTTGTTTTTTTTGGGAGCCATGTTATTGAAGCTAAGCAGATATACAATCCTGATACAATCAGGACTGGTATTTTCGTTAAAAGTTTGTTTAATTTTAATTCAACGGACTTTTCATATGATGTTGACTGTTGGGTATGGTTTAAAGGCAAGAAACGATTTATAGTTCCAGAAAAAGAAGTTGAAATTGCAAATGCCAAATCTTTTGTCTTTTCTGCTCAGAGTTATGATACGGTCAAGGATGAAACGGGTGAAGTTTGGTATTGGACTTCTTTCAACTGTAAAGCGACAATAATTCAACATTGGGACCTAAGGCATTTCCCTTTTGATAAACAAGTGTTGAAAGTAGTGATTGAATCATCTGATTTGGATATGAGAGAGTTGATTTTCGTGCAGGATAATATTCACAATAAAATTTTTGATGATAACCTAGACCATTTGGGTTGGCGAAGAGTTGGACGAGAAACCGCATTAACTTCTGCACACAGCTATTCAACTACTTTTGGGGATCCCAGCTTGTCTGAATCGAGGAGTTTGTATCCAAACATTGCGTTTAACATAAATTTGGCAAGGAATAGTTTTGGTTTGTTTTTTAAATTGTTCATGGGATGTTACGTTGCATTCTTCGTGACGGTTTTGGTTTTTTTTATCAGGCCAATTCATGTAGATCCCCGATTCGGACTTAGTATCGGTGCTTTATTTGCTGCTGTAGGTAACATGTATGTCGTTGATGCAAATGTTCCTGATAGTTTGTCTTTTGGGCTAATTGACCAAATACATATTGTGACATTTTTTTACATTTTATTATCTATGATGATTTCGATCAGATCGTTACAATTGTTTGAATCTAAAAGAATCAATAACCAAATACAATTAGATAAGACTTCGTTGTATCTATTTTTGAGTACGTACATTACCATTAATTTTATTCTCATAGGAATTGCGAACGAGTGGTGGTCTAAATAACTTATGGATTTATGAATAAAAAATTATTTACATTGTTGTTTTTTATATTGATTAAGCAATCAATTTGTTTCTCTAATAATATAAACAACAAAAATGCACCATTGAAAACTATCAAATGTAAGACTGGGATTTACATTAAAAATTTAAGAATAGATCAGGCAAATGAGGAATTTTCTGTTCTTTTTTATTGGTGGATTCGGGTCGACTCAATAGAAAAGGGATTTGATGCACAAAAGGTCAAACAAATAGAGTTTATTAATTCATCCAATGAGGTGGAAATTACACAGGAAATAACAGATACAATTCTAAATTATTATTATCTCACTGGAGTTTGCCATTCAACCACTCCATTCAAAGCGGATTATCATCGATTCCCCTATGACAGACAGAATTTATTTATTTCAATGGAGAATAAAAATCACAATATAAATGAGATTTTATTTGTTGGTGATACTCAATTTCGGAATTTTAACAGGTTACTTGATGCGAATATTGAGATTTTAAATGGTGATCAGTATAGTGTTTCAGATCTCTCCACTTCAAACTCCACTTATACATACAATACAAATTTTGGGGATCCTCTGGTTGTGGGGAATGATACTTATTCGCGGATAAATTTCAAAATAGAGATTTCACGTAATCCTACTGGAATAATGTTGAAGTTAGGCCTACCATTATTTTTGGTATTGGTTCTTTCGTACTTGGTATTTTTTATTCCAGATCACGAAATATCCACAGCATCGGCATTAACAGTGACTTCACTTTTAGCGGCTATTGCTTTTCAATGGACGATTAATGAATCTCTCCCAAAAGTATCATATTACACGACGGTTGATCGTGTGTTTTATTTGGTTTACTCATTTATATTTTACGCAATGGCTCAGACTGTCTTTACATATAATTTATCGAATGGAAGTCAAAGGGCAAAGAAGATTTCAGAAACCATTGAATTGCATTCAAGATGGGTTTTTCCGGTGTCTTTTATTCTTATTTTATTGCAAATATTAAACTGAGATGCTTGTTTGAGTAAACCATCAAGGCCTAATTTTATTAATGCACTAGGTTCTAAAGATAAATTCATATTTTCGTGTTATGAGTAAATATATTACAATACTTTTTGCCGTTGTGTTTTTGTGGTCGTGTCAAAATTCAAATTCATCAAATATGGAATTGAATCCAACATCAGATAGCCAAGAGGGAGCTTTAAATAATGAAGGCGCAAGAGACGGCCAAAATTACAGCGAGGAAGAAACTAGTTCTGAAAATGTGGATG
>CAIRMY010000032.1 GCA_903879775.1 uncultured Bacteroidota bacterium | reverse complement strand
TATTCAAGTAAAGCAAGCTTTATTGAAGGACGAACAATTGATGTTAGAAATTGAGAAGATTGTACACGCTATAACCCATGCTTTTAAACAAGGGAATGCTGTCTATTTTGCGGGTAATGGTGGAAGCGCAGCAGATGCACAACATTTAGCCGCAGAATTCTCTGGTCGTTTTTACAAGGACAGAAAAGCGCTTCCTTCGGACGCCTTACATTGTAATAGTTCTTATTTAACTGCAGTGGCCAATGATTATAGTTATGATGTGATTTATGCAAGATTATTAGAAGGGCTTGCAAAACCAGGAGATGTATTGGTGGGTATTAGTACTTCTGGTAATTCAGGAAATATTGTTAAAGCATTTGAAATGGCAAAATCGATTGGCGTTGTCACTGTTGGATTCACTGGCGCTTCAGGAGGAAAGATGAAATCATTAAGCGACTTCTTAATCAATATACCTTCTACGACTACTCCAAGAATACAGGAATCGCATATATTAGTAGGACATATTATTTGTGAGTTAGTAGAAGAAAATATTTTTGGCAAATAAATGCAAGGTAATTTACATATCACAAAAGATTGGACTTTGTTTTTAGATCGTGATGGCGTCATCAATCACGAAAAAAAAGGAGATTATATTCGTCAATGGTCTGAATTCAAATTTTATACAGAAAGCTTAGCAGCGCTTCCCCTACTCGCTCAGAAATTCGATAGAATCATTATTACGACGAATCAAAAAGGTATTGGCAAAGGTTTGATGACAATAACTGATTTAGATTTGATCCATCAAAATATGACGCATCAAATTAATGAATTGGGCGGCAGAATAGATGCTATTTATTATTGCCCAGATCTAGATAATACTTCATTAAATAGAAAACCACAACCTGGTATGGCATTTCAAGCCAAGGAAAAATTTCCTTCAATTGATTTCACAAAGTCTATTATGGTAGGAAATCGAATGTCAGACATGGAATTTGGACGCAATGCTGGCATGCATACAGTTTATTTGGCAACCACACATCCGGAAGCTCCATTCCCAGATACTAAAATAGACTATCGTTATGATAATCTATTCCAGTTTGCTCAAGCTTTATAATTCTTAAGATTAATCTAATTTCAAAACTGCTAAGAAAGCTTCTTGTGGAATTTCTACATTTCCAATTTGACGCATTCTCTTTTTACCTTCTTTTTGCTTTTCTAATAATTTACGCTTACGGCTGATATCACCACCATAACATTTTGCAGTTACATCCTTACGCATGGCTGAGATATTTTCTCTTGCGACAACTTTGGCTCCAATAGCTGCTTGAATCGCAATTTGAAATTGTTGCTTTGTCAATAAATCTTTTAATTTTTCACAAAGCTTACGACCAAATTCAGCAGATTTTCCTCTGTGAATTAAAGCACTCAAGGCATCAACTTTTTCATTATTCAATAAGATATCCATCTTCACAATATCTGCATCTCTAAATCCAATCTGCGTATAATCAAAAGATGCATAACCTCTTGTTTGACTCTTTAATTTATCATAGAAATC
>CAIRMY010000031.1 GCA_903879775.1 uncultured Bacteroidota bacterium | reverse complement strand
TGTTTTTCTGTATATACTCCTATTTATAGGCATCACTTCGGCAGTAAAGGCTGATCACGTAATGGGTGCAGATATGTCATATCGTTGTTTAGGTAATGATAAATATAAAATTACGGTCAAATTTTATAGAGATTGCAGAGGCGCTGGCGCACCAGCGAGCTGGAGCTCATTATATTGGTATGCCGGGAATAATGGTAGTATGGCTACTTCACAATATTCTTTGTCTTTAACCTTTGTTGGAATTCGCGATATTACTCCAAGATGTTCATCTGCTTCCAAACCATGCAATCCCAAAAATACGAGTTATACCGGTGAAGGGGTTGAAGAACATGAATATGAAACTACTATTGATTTAACAAAGTCACCTTTTAATAGTTCTTCAGTAGGATTGGGGACTACAAATTGTGAACTCAACTTTGCGTACAATCAGTGTTGTAGAAATGCAGCCATCACAACAGGTGCTACTTGGGCCGACTTTTGGACTACCGCAACAATCAATATTTGTAATTTAAAAAAGATGGCTAATAAATGCAATAATTCTCCATCTTTAACGAACGTTCCTATTGCATACGCTTGTTGCAATGAGCCTTATTATTTTAATAATGGAGCCTTAGATACATTGGATTTTGATTCCCTTTCTTATAGGATGGCTCCCGCATTAAAAGGGATTCCTAACAATTCAGTGCCTTATTCAACACCTTTTACTTATAATTATCCATTAACACCTTTTTGCATTCCCGTAACAACAATAAAATGCACCCCGAATACTGGTACAAATCCTCCGAGAGGATTTTACTTAGATACAACCAATGGTGATTTGATATTTACGCCAGTAAAATGTGATGAAGTTGCAGTTTTGGTTGAGCGGATGACTGATTGGCGGAAAGATACGGCCGGTGTTTGGCGATGGGTTGGGCGAACGAGTCGAGATTTACAAATTGTTGTAAAAGATAATTGTGGATATAATCATCCGCCTAAAATTCTGGGTCCTTCAAATAATAAAGTTTGTGAAGGTGATGAAATTTGTTTTGATATTGAAGGTAAAGACGAAACGTTTTCACCCAATCAAACGGTTCCAGATACGGTTCAAATGACATGGAACGGAGGTATATCTGGTGCAACTTTCACAGTTAAAGACAAAACGAAACGTGAAAAGACCGCTCAGTTTTGTTGGAAAACTAAAATTGGACAGGCCTCTGATGTTGGATATACGTTTACAGTAACTGCAACTGATGATCACTGCACAGTACCTTCAATTTCAATCAAAGGATTTAAAATAAAAGTAAACCCTAAAGCTACAGATGATCGAATCTACACTGCAGTTGACAATACAAAATTAAAAGGGTATAAGGGTTCATCGTTGGCAGCAGGGAAATTAAAGTGTGGTCGTTTTGCATTCAATGCTAAACCTCCAGTTAATTTTAAAGGTGCCGCATCTTATCAGTGGAGTATTCGAGATTCCACAGCTAAAAAAGAACTTTATTACAGTAATAAAAAATCAGATACAATTACAATGAAAAAGGGTGGTATGTATATTATTGTGCATACTGTAAACAATTCTTTCAACTGTCCTACGATTTATAGAGATACTGTAATTGTTCCAGAGCCCCCGAGGGTAATCATGGCAACAAAAGACACCTTTGCTTGTTTAGGCAGCACCATGAAAATATTGCCTAAAGTACTATTTGGTAAACCAAATTATAAATATTATTGGTCTCGTTTTTCAATTGATACTGCAACAAAAACAATTAAGAACGAGCAGCATATTTCTGGCGATACCCTTGATTATTTGGTTATTCCCAACATAAATAGAGATAGTGTTATTCGTATTCGAATCAAAGATGGAGATGGTTGTATTTTTTATGATACCACAACCATCTTTAAAAAGTCACTACCAGTCATTGGTCTTGGTCCAGATAAAGTCATTTGTACTTATGAAAAACAATTATTCGATGCCCAAAACAACGACACAGTAAAATACCTCTGGAATACGGGCGATACAACGCAAAAGATTTATGCAAATGTAAAAGGAAATTATATTGTTAAGGTCACTGAGAAAAAGTTCAAATGTGAATTGTTAGATACAGTTTACCTCACAGTAAACGACACTGTAACATCCGTGGCAGGTCCAGATTTAACAATCTGTAACTTAAAATCAACCTTGTTAGCTGCACAACATCGTCCGGTTGCATATACTGCAACTTATGAATGGAAAGATGTTACCAAGAATACTGTTTTAGGAAGTAACATGGGTTATACGGTTTCTCCAAAGAACACCAATTCCCCAGGACAGCCTGCACAGTTTTTCACATACAGATTGTATGCTTCGGTGAAACAAAATGGACATACTTGTGAAGATGATGATACCATGATACTAAAGGTAAATACATTGCCATTTGTGAAGTGGGATCCAAAACCGTTGAAAGCACAATGTTATGCTTATGGCGATATTGAATTAAACAGTTTCTTTAATAGAGGCAAGCAAAGTGGTGTTAGAATTTGGAGTGGAAAGCGTTTTGCACCAGACATTTATGTAGATAGCATCAATCCAACCCGTCACATGTTCAAAACCACCAAATTGAACAATTCACAATTACAGAATGGAAAGAATTTCCAGGATATGATTTATGGATTGTTTACAGATACCAATGGATGTGTAAACGTGGATTCTGTAACACAGCGTATCAATGGTAACCCAATTTTGGAATTGGTGAACAAAACGTATTGTCAAGATAAAGGAGATGCGTTTATGGATAGTAGTGTAATTAAGCCAAAAACAAAAGCGGGTGTAAACTTCGACTGGGTTGCACAAGTGGTTCCAGGAGGAGTAGATTCAGCAGCAATTTTGGTAAACAATAATCCAATGGGAACTCCAGATTGGCATTTCAAATTTGGAGATGTAACAGAGGACTTCTACATGGGTAAATATAAATTTAGATTGTGTATTGAAGACATCTTAACAAAATGTAAGAGCTGCGATACCACAATTACCACCGTAATCGGAGAGCCAACCGTTAAAATCATCTCTCCAAATCCAGTGTGTGTAAACTGGGATACCTTAGATTTCTATGATAATGTATTGGTTAATGGAGCAAAAGGTAAAGATGGTGATGGTGGCTCATTCAAAATTACAGAAGTAGATTATTCAAAAACAGAACCACGTGTAGGTAAAGCATTGCCATTGGGTCATTTATTCCCACCATCATTTGGA
>CAIRMY010000030.1 GCA_903879775.1 uncultured Bacteroidota bacterium | reverse complement strand
TCCTCGCATTTGATGTAAGTCAGACAACCCAAACATATGCGCATTGTTAATGATAATTGTATTCGCATTAGGGATATCCAATCCACTCTCAATAATGGTAGTAGCCACCAAAACATCATATTCTCCTTCAATAAACCTGACCATAACATCTTCAAGTTCATGTCCATCCATTTGTCCATGCGCCACGCAAACCCTAGATCCTGGAACTTCAGAACTTACTATATTCGCCAATTCATGAATGTCTTTTACCCGGGAGTGAACTATAAACACTTGACCGCCCCTATTCATTTCATCGGAAACAACCTTGCCTATGAATTCTCTATTGAAAGTTGCCAATTCTGTATGAACAGGTTGTCGATTTGGTGGAGGGGTATTCATTACACTCAAATCTCTAGCTCCCATTAAACTAAAATGCAAAGTTCTAGGAATGGGAGTTGCGGTCAATGTGAGTGTATCAATATTCACTTTTATTGCCTTTAATTTCTCTTTTGCTCCCACCCCAAACTTCTGCTCCTCATCAATAATCATGAGTCCTAAGTCTTTAAATTCCATATCTTTTCCTAGAATTCTGTGGGTTCCAATAATTACATCTACCTTGCCATTTTTCAACTTTTCTAAAGTTTCTTTCTGCTCTTTTGTAGACTTAAAGCGATTTAAATAATCAACTTCGATGGGAAAACCAGCAAATCGTTTTTTGAAGGATCGATAATGCTGCTGTGCTAAAATGGTAGTTGGAACTAAAATAGCAACCTGTTTACTATCGCAAACGGCTTTAAATGCTGCACGCATTGCAACTTCTGTTTTGCCAAAACCAACATCACCGCAAACCAATCTGTCCATAGGTTGTTCGTTTTCCATGTCTCTTTTCACATCTTCAGTTGCTTTTGCTTGATCTGGTGTGTCTTCATAAAAAAATGAAGCCTCCAATTCAATTTGAAGATAATTATCAGGAGCAAATGCAAAACCTTTTTCCTTTTTCCTTTTGGCATAAAGTGCAATTAATTCTCGGGCAATGTCTTTAACCTTTTTCTTGGTTGTGCGTTTTTGCTTTTCCCAAGCTCCACTTCCAAGCTTATGCATGGATGGTGCAGTTCCATCTTTGCCTGAATACTTGCTAATCTTATGTAAGCTATTGACCGACAGATATAAAAGGTCGTTATCTCTATATACCAGTCGAACAACTTCTTGCTTCACACCATTCATTTCCATTTTTTCAAGACCAGCAAATCGTCCAATGCCATGGTCAATGTGAGTTACAAAGTCACCTGGCTTTAAATTTTTTAATTCTCTTAATGTAAGTGTTGTTGAGCTCGAATATTGCTGACGAGAACGAGGTCTATAATATTTATCAAACAACTGATGCTCTGTAACTAAAGCGAGTTTTGCATCATGATCAATAAATCCCCCAGAAAGACCCACGTAAATTGGAATAAATTCGTGTTCAATTGCAGTGTCTTTCAAAATTGTTTGAAGCCGTTCGATTTGTCGGCTATTGTCGCTAAAAACCAATGTTTGAAATTTATTTACCTGATTTTGAGCCAACCAGGTTTTTAACATATCGAAATTTCTCTTAAAAATAGGTTGAGGCTCCTGCCTAAAAGCAACGTTTGTAAATTTATCTAATGGCTTATCTCCACCCAAGAAAATTCGTTTATATTGCGCATGTAGGTTCACAAATTCCTTTGGCGACATCCATATTTCTTTTGGATGCGGAGGCACATTTGTTGAATTTAAATCGATTGCCGACTGATAACTTTGTAAGGCTGATTCCCAGCCCTTGGCAAGTTCTTCGAATTGTAAAAAAGAATCTAAAGTAACCAAAAGAGTTTCGGGCTCAAGATATTCAAAGATTGATGCCTTTTTAATTTCGGAACTTGCTTTTATTTTAGGAACCAAAGAAAATTGAGCCATTTCCTTTAATGAAAGTTGATTATTCACATCAAAAGAACGAATACTTTCAATGATATCGCCATCGAGTTCAATTCTAAATGGAAATTCGTGCGCAAATGAAAACAAATCAACAATTCCACCTCTCAAACTAAATTGACCAGGTTCAAAAACAAAATCAACCCTTTCAAATTCATTTAATTCTAAAAACTCAAGTAAGAAATCGATATCTAAATTTTGTCCTTTTGCAATTTCAAAGGAATTATGTGTAAGATGAACCTTATCAATCACAAATTCGGCAACTGCACGGCCGTAGGAAACAATAATTCGTTTGTTATTTTTACGAATTGAACTTAAAGTTTCAATGCGCTCCTGCACAGCCATTGCATTTTCTCTTTGATATTGAAATGGTTTTAAGAAAGTTTCTGGAATAAAATAAATGGGTTCACCCAATAGAAGGTTTTCCAAATCAGACTTCATGTAAAGCGCTTCTTCTTTGTTTGGAAGTACAATCAACATGGGCTTTTGAAAACGAGAATACAATGCAGAGATTGTTAAAGCACCACCCGAACCACATAAACCTTGAAGGAATATTGTTTCATTATTTTTTTCAACCAATGAAATCAATTCCTTAAAAGGCTCTAACTCACAATACTCATGCAATATATCTCTTGTATTCATATACTATTAGGGCAGCAAAGATACAAAAGAAGGGTTACTGAAATGTTCAACTTACGAGGTGAATCAGTTCAAAAATGCTATATTTGTTTATCTTAATTAAATGTATCGTGATTTTTCAAATATCGAACTTACTACTCTTACTACATTAATTATAGCTTCTGTATTTTCACTTCTGATCAGCTTATCTTTGATTATAGAAAAAAAAGGGAACATACAACTGCGTAACTTATTATTGGTCATTCTCATTGGAAACTTCCTCTATGCATTCACTCACTTTTTAGGAATTTCAGGATTACTCACATACATCCCAGTTGCATTAAGAATTTTTACACCAATTTATTATTTGATTCCCCCCGCCATATATTTTTATATCGTTATTAATTTAAATGAATCTTTCAAATACAAGAGTATACATCTTTTGCATTTCCTTCCCTTTGTTGTTAGTGCAGTTGACAATGCACCGGTGTTTTTATTTAGCGCTGCAGAACTTAAAAATCATACAGATATCATTTTAAATGATTACAAATTATATGGAAATTTCAAAGGCTTATTTTTCACTGTAAAAACAAATTACCTCCTTAGAGTTTCCTCCTATACATTCTACTTAATGTTTTCATGGCGTTACTATTACAGCATTGTCAATGATCAAATGAGCACTACAGAAAAACGAATTTTCTTATGGGTTAAAAATTTTTTAATTATTTTAGGAATATTTGTTGTGTCAACATTGATGTCAATCATTTACAATTTAAAATATTTATTTGTCTATTCCCCTTCCAATACTCAGGTAAATTTAAATTTATTTCCATTTATTGTCGTGTCTATAGCCGTAATTTTACTTAGTTCCTTTATATTTTTCAATCCAATTTTATTATTTGGTATCCCAAGAATCAAAGAATTGAATATAAACCAATTTCCACCGATTTTAGAAAATGTTGAACCAAATATCAAGTTTGATGAATTAATTGAAATAAATGATCAAAATAAGAATAGTGCTAAAATAGAACTCAATGAAGACTCATTAAAAGAACTTCACTTAGCCAAATCAATCATTAAAGAAATTAGGGAACTACAGCTTTATAAAGACACTCAGTTTTCTTTAACCAAGGCAAGTATTCATTTTTCTATTCCAGTTCATCATATCTCCTTTGTGCTAAATAACCAAATGAAAAAATCATTTCCAGATATCATATCTGAAATGAGAATTGAACACGCAATTGCACTCATAGAAAGCAATACAAAGAAAAAATACACCCTCGAAGCAATTGGCAATATGTCTGGGTTTCATTCTAGAACAACTTTTTATGTGAGTTTTAAAAAACATACGGGACTTTCACCTCTAGAATTTAGCAATCTAACAAAATAACACAGTAACTAAACTTGAAAAAGTGCTTTTCATGTTCAGTTTTACAATACACATTAAAATAAGCAATTCAATTTCAATAACTTATAAAGTTTCTTGTTCGGTATTAAGAAACCGCACAAAGAATTCCACTTGCGTTAAAGTCTTCGCCTTAATTTCGTAGAATAAACTCGATAAGCATGTCTGGAAAAGTATGTAAATACAATTTCAACTTCTATGATTATCGTTTGAAGAAAACCAAATTTAACCAAAGAACAAATGCAAATCACTGTAAACATCCATGAGCCATTTTTGCGCAGTAAGATTGTTGAGTTATCAAAACAATATCTACCTCTCTTTCAAATCAGAGAAACAACTTCACACTTCAAATCAACTTCAACAAAGAAAATAAACCTTGTTTTTGATTGTCCAGAAAAATTAAAAGAAACGGATTGTAACATTGTTTCTGACGATGAAACCACAAAGTATATTATGGTTGCGAGAGATGCAGATGCATCCATTCATTGTATTAAAAGAGGATATTTCGACTATTTTCTAGAGCATAATTTAGAGGAAGAATTTAAACAATTAACGAATCGATTAAAAATTGACTTGCAGTCCTCAAATTCAGACCCAGATAAAGCATATTTAATTATCAAAGATTACAGATCTTTGAAAAAAATCTATTTTTCAGAAATTCTTTTCATTGAAGCTTATGGGTCATATTCAAACATTCATACCAATGAAAAATTTTATACTGTTTCCAAGACCATCAAGGCAATCACTAAAGATTTTCCTACGTTTTTTGTTCGTGTACATCGTTCGTTTGCTGTGAATTTAAGTCACGTTTTAAGTTTTAGCTATGAAGAAGTGCTTATGAATAACAGTACAAAAATTAAAATATCGCGCGCAAAAAAAATGGCCCTTGTGGAGGCCATTGATAATATTTCTTAAGATTTATGATGGATTAACGCTTTCTTGCGATTGCACGGATTGCGGCTTCCACAACATCTTGACTGTCGAGGTGATACTTCACTAACAACTCTTCGGGGGTACCACTTTCACCAAAGCTATCGTTTACGGCTACCATTTCTAAAGGAGTTGGCATTTTAAGGGCGAGCAACTGCGCGATGCTATCGCCCAATCCACCATTCATTTGATGTTCTTCGGCTGTTACCACACAACCTGTTTTCTTTGCAGAAGCAATCACTGCATCTACATCTAAAGGTTTAATGGTATGGATATTGATAATTTCAGCACTGATACCTCTTTCTGCTAAAATAGCACCCGCTTCAATTGCCTTCCAAACCAAATGTCCAGTTGCAAAAATACTCACATCCGTTCCTTCATTTATCATGAGTGCCTTACCAATGATAAAAGGAGTGTCTTCAGAAATAAACACTGGCCATTTTGGTCTACCAAAACGCAAATAAACTGGACCTATCATTTTCGCAATTGCAATGGTCGCGGCTTTTGTTTGGTTATAATCACAAGGATTGATAACGGTCATGCCTGGAAGCATTTTCATCAATCCAATATCTTCTAATATTTGGTGTGTTGCACCATCTTCACCAAGGGTTAATCCAGCATGTGAAGCACAAATTTTAACATTTGTATTGCTATAAGCAATGCTTTGGCGAATTTGATCGTAAACCCTTCCTGTAGAGAAATTTGCAAAGGTTCCAGTAAAAGGCACTTTGCCTCCTATTGCCAAACCTGCCGCAACACCCATCAAGTTTGCTTCAGCAATTACCGCTTGAAAAAATCTTTCTGGGTACTTGTCTTTAAAAGCATCCATCATTAATGAGCCCGTTAAATCTGCACATAATGCAACCACATTCTCATTTTCATTTCCAGCTTCTAACAATCCAGCGCCAAATCCACTGCGTGTGTCCTTATTGCCTAATATTTCGTATTTTCTCATTTTATAAAGATAGTTGAGTGTTTAATCCTGATTGAACTTTAAATTCTTTTTTCTTAGTGTACAAAGTGCGAGTCTCGCTCTTCGGACGGTAGACTGCAATGTAATCTCCAGGTTGAATTGAATGCAATTGCCTTGGCTGCGATGAATTAAAGTCCATCACCCATACCATTTTGCCATCAATTTTCTGAAATACAGACGCTGTAACATCCCTCGAAATATTTAACTGAACCAAGCCTGGTGCAGGAATTTCAATGGTTGTTGTTTGACTTTGTTTTACACTGATACCATTGTACTTAATTCTCGGTGTACAAAGTATTTCTATATCGTAACTACCCGTAATATATCTCTTCGATGTATTAAAATCTTGAACATTTACTGTTTCGAATGTTCCATTTTTTCTAACAATCGCCAACAATCGGTTATATGCATTTACTCCACCCATTTTAAACAATAAATTACCTTGAGGAGTGTTTAATGGAATCACATTGTGCCTTCCCGGTGTAATTTCATAACTCTCCAACACAACAGGTGGCAATGTGTGCGCAACAACCTTATATTTTTGCATAGGGTCTAAGTATAACGTATCTGGGATTCCTTTGCCATTCATTGTATGGATAAAATTATCTAAAATCGCTCCATTTTCAGCATCATACAATGAAATCGGCATATCTGTTTCTTTAGGTAAACCCTGAGCATCAAGCATATTCAATTGCACAGTGGTATTGTTCAATGCTTGATTCACAATGACTCCAATGATTTTCTCAAATTCAACAGAGTTCTCAGCATTGTAATATTTACCTGCACAACTATATGCATTCCTAAATATCTCATTATCTGTACCGAGGCCAATGATGAATGGCTTTAATACAATGCCTTTCTTTTGAAGTTGCTCACTCACTTTACATGGATCACCTCCACATTCTTCAACACCATCGGTGATTAATATAATGATATTTCTAGAAGTTTTATCTTCAGGGAAATCTTTAGCAGATGCCAACAACGACTGTGTAATTGATGTATATCCCAAAGGTTTAATTTGCCTCAATCTTCCAACAAATTGTTTGTGATTGTAAGGTGAAAATGGAACCTCTAATTTTGTATCATTGCAATCTCTAAGTTCATTGTACTTATTGTGCCCAAACACCCTCAATCCAACCTCTACATTTGGAACTGTTCTTAGCGTATCTACAATTTTCGACATTAATGTAACCGCAACGGACCAGCGATTGCTATTGTCCATTTCCGCTAACATGCTTCCACTTCCATCTAATAGGAATAAAATTCTTGTTTTCTTTCCCTTAAAGCCATTGATGATTTGCGATTGACCGCAAATAAAAAACGACAAAAGGAGAATGATGAAAGCGCTTTTTTTCATTTTGAGGGATTAATAATCGCCTAGAACCGTTTCAGGTAATTGTGCCATTGCACGATCGAATTGCTCTTGACTTGGCGCTTTTCCGTGCCAAGCATGAGAGCCCATCATAAAGTCGACTCCTTGACCCATTTCGGTCTTCATAATAATTACAATTGGTTTCCCTTGTCCTAATTTAGATTGAGCGAGAGGAATCACTGTATCAATGCTGTTAAAATCATTACCATCCATTTCAAGAACATCCCAACCAAAAGCTAAAAACTTGCTCGACAATTCGGTAATACCCATCACATCACCAGTACTTCCATCAATTTGAGCTTGGTTGAAGTCGACAGTGACAATCATGTTGTCAATTTTATAATGTTTAGAAAACATGACGGCTTCCCATATTTGACCTTCTTGTAATTCACCATCACCAGTTAAAACCCAAACAGTGCTATTATCTTTTGCCAATTTCTTTTCAAGTGCCAATCCAGCAGCAACGCTAATTCCTTGTCCTAATGAACCCGAAGCAACCCTCACACCAGGTAAACCTTCATGGGTTGTTGGATGGCCTTGCAAACGCGTATTCAACTTTCTAAATGTAGACAATTCAGAAACCGGAAAATAACCGCTTCTGGCCAACACACTATAAAAAACAGGCGAAATATGTCCATTGCTCAAAAAGAAAACATCTTCTTGATTTCCAGTTAATTCAAATTTTGAAGGATTGTGCTTTAAATATTTAAAGTACAATGCTGTTAAAAAATCAGCACATCCTAAAGATCCACCTGGATGTCCACTTTTAACATCGTAAACCATTCTAACAATGTCTCTACGCACCTGCGTGGCTATCGTTTGTAACTCGGTAACAGCTTTCATAAAGTCACAAAAGTACTAACTGAATCTCTCTTTATTTACACTTTTTTTTCTTTACACAAAAAATTATGAAAAAACCTTGATTTTAGGTATATTTGCAAGGTAAAATGCAAAAATTGTTAAAGTATTCGGCAATCTTGTTATTGGTGGTGATTACAGCCTGTGGAGACTATAATAAAGTCTTCAAATCAAAGGATGCACCTCTCAAGTACAAGAGAGCTATGGAATTGTATTCTAAAAAAGATTATCTCAGATCAGTTGGTTTGTTTGACCAACTTAGAGATATATACAAGAATTCCGATAGCTTAGAAACTGTTTACTACCATACAGCAATTTGCTATTTTAAGTTGAAAGACTATCAATATGCATCCATGTTTTTCAAAGATTTTACAGAAAATTTCACTAAAAGTTTTCGTTTAATTGAATGTGCCTACATGAGTTTATATTGCGATTATCTAAACATTGGAAGTTTTGAACTCGACCAAAGCGACACCAAAGAAGTCATGGCTGCAATGCAAACATTCACAAATTATTACCCAGATTCTGAATACACCCAAAAAATCAATGACCACCTCGATGAGCTAAGAGGCAAACTACAGAATAAAGAATACGCCCATGTTATTCAATATTTCAAAATGGGTGAATTCAAGGCCGCTGTAACTTCAGCAAAAAATACGGTTAAACTCTTCCCAGATATAAAAGAAAGAGAAGATCTAGAATTTATTACGGTTAAAAGTCAATACATTTACGCAATGAACAGTATCGAGAAAAAGCGTAAAGAACGTCTTGAGGAAGTCCTTACCAATTTTGAAGATTACAAATACAATAATGATAAAAATAGTGCCCACTACAATGAAGCACTTGATTATAAAATAAAAGCAGAAAAAGAAATCAAAGTATTAAAAGAACTATTATGAGTATAAATAAACAATCTCGCAATGCAGACACCCGTGATTTGCGCAAAATGGATCAAGAAACTGAAAACGTGTATTTAACAACCGTTGTAATTTCTAGAAGAGCTGACCAAATTGCTGAAAAACAAAAAGAAGAGTTGCGTAACAGATTAGAACCATTTGCAAACGATGGAGATAACCTTGAAGAAATTCAAGAAAATCGTGAACAAATTGAAATTTCTTTGATGTATGAGCGAATGCCAAAACCAACATTATTGGCTACCCAAGAATTCATTGATAACAAAACTTACTGGAGAGTACCTAGTGCTCCAGAAAATGTTAAAGCATAAAAAAATATTGATTGGAGTCACAGGCGGCATTGCCGCCTACAAACTCCCTCTTTTTGTGCGACTCCTGAAGAAAGCAGGAGCTCAGGTACAAGTTATTTGTACACCATCTGCGCTACAATTTGTAACCGCTGAAACCCTCTCTGTGGTTTCTGAAAATCCCACACTTGTTCATTTCTTTGATGAAAAAACTGGAATGTGGAACCACCATGTTGAACTTGGACTTTGGGCCGATGCTTTTATCATTGCTCCTTGCGGCGCCAATACCATCGCTAAAATGGTTCAAGGTGAATGTAACAACCTCCTCCTAACAACATACTTATCTGCACGTTGTCCTGTTTGGATCGCTCCGGCAATGGACCTCGATATGTTTATGCAACCAGCTGTAATTCAAAATATTGAAACCCTAATCTCTAGAGGTGTAAATGTAATTGACGCAGAGTCAGGTCCGCTTGCAAGTGGATTAGATGGCAAAGGGAGAATGGCAGAACCTGAAACCCTTTTCAGTGCACTAGAACAACACTTTAATCCACCAAATACCAATTGGAACAATAAAAATGTTCTCATTACCGCGGGACCAACATTTGAAGCCATCGACCCAGTTAGGTTTATTGGCAATCATAGCTCCGGGAAAATGGGAATTTGTATCGCTGAACGCCTCATTCAATTGGGTGCCAATGTGCACCTTGTTTTAGGACCTTCACATGAAACACCTCCCGCTAATTGTAAAGCAACCAGAGTCACGAGCGCCCAAGAAATGCTCGAAGCCTGTGAAATTGCTTTTGAACATTCCGATGGGTTAATTATGGCAGCTGCCGTTGCAGATTACAGACCGAAATCCATCCATCCCTCAAAAATAAAAAAAGATGACTCTGAATTGACCATAGAATTGGTTAAAAATCCAGATATCTTAAAAACTTTATCTCACAAAAAAAATGCAAATCAGTTTTGCGTGGGATTTGCACTTGAAACCAACAATCAAGAAGAATATTCTCGCAAAAAATTGAATGACAAACAATTAGATGCCATTATTTTAAATACAGTGAGCGAACAAACTG
>CAIRMY010000029.1 GCA_903879775.1 uncultured Bacteroidota bacterium | reverse complement strand
GTTCAACGGTTTGAATAAAGTTGTATTCACACCCATTGTACGAAGGCCATTGTTTTGCAATGATTTAAGCATTGGATTTTCAGCGTATACAACAGGCTTTGTGATTGACTCACTGTTGATGTTGTATCCACTTTCCCAGTAATTGGCTCCTAGTTGCCAAACCAAAGAAGTTTTTGAAACTACCGGTATGTTGCATGCAAAACGCATTCCGCTTGTAGCGGTAATGTTTCCGTTTTCTGGTGATCCCTGGTTGATATTGTTATTGAAAGTATCCAGCGTCATTTTATATGGGCCCTGGAAGTCAAATCCAAGACTAATGAGTTTCGCCGGGCTAAGTCCCTCAATTTTAGGAGAGCAATACCTTTTTGCGCTTTGATCTACAAAACCCACTTCATCATACATTGAAAAATCTTCATCTTCCGTATTTTTTTGCGGAGTTGTTGCTGTATCTGTTTGGGCATTTGCAGAAGCCAAAAACGAAATGAAAAAGCAAGCCGTTACTGCGGCTCGCTTATACAAATTGAAATAGTTCATTGATTATTTTTTCTTAACTTCCAAACGCTTCCAAATATCGGTTCTGCCTAACGCAGAAACACCGATATATCCACGAATTTCAAGAGAGTTTTTGTCTGTCATTTTGATGGTGCAGCTATATGTACTGCCATTCAACGGGTCATAAATAGTGCCTTCATTCCATTCGTCTTTCCCTGCATATACAAAGTCCTTCAACATTCTGAATCCTTTTAAAGGAATATTTTGCAAGTTGGGATCAGGATTGTTTTTGTCCACTTTTGGTTGTTTTGTTACAGGGTCAGTTGCTTCTTTTAACCAAACAATTTTACCGTAATACTTCGCGCCAATTTTTTCAACTTTTACACGAGCGCGGCCGTTTGAAGGCTCCCAAACGCCAATGAGTCTGTCACCCGCATTGTCTTGATAAACAAAAGAGCTTAAAATGGTACCGAAGAATGCAATCGTTGCAATCAATAATAGTTTTTTCATAGTCTGATTTAGTTATGTTTTAGTTTGAATTTTATTTCGCCTTTAAGTGAGAAGCTTTCTTCAATGTCTTTGTTCAATCCTACATCTAACACAATATAGTATTGTTTTTCTCTAAAATATTCACCTGCATTTGCTTCTGTAGAAGGCTTAATTTCGGCTGAATTTGAATTCGGTTTTACTGGGTTTACAACGCCTAACGACAACATTTTCAACTCCGGATTGTCTGAAGCCACGCTGAGTACCATCGATGTAATTCCTGATAGATTTCCAGAATCAACTGCAGAAATGGAGGCCGATGACAATGTGGCATCAGTCACTTTCATTCCTTCATGAAATTTATCTCCAAGGATCTTATTTAAATCAACTGGAAACACCAATTGAGAGGGATTAGAACCCTCATAAAGCGGACCTTCGAAAGTAAATGTATCAACGATAACTATTTCTGTATCTTGGTTAGAGCTGTTGCAAGCAGTGAAAAACGAGAGAGCAGCCAGTGCAATGATAAAAAATTTGAGTTTCATAATCTGCAATTTAAAGAAAAATTCACTTAGAATGCAAGTGAAAGGTAAATTTAGGATTGTAAAGTTCCACAGTAACTAAAAATTGTAACAAATCAATCATCCATTTGATTGCAGATTATAAAATGTCCAAAGCGCGTAAAAGTATAGGTTAATTCTATGCGTGAATAGCCTCCTATCAATTTAAGGCAACCCAATGAAGCATATGCAATATCGTTAAGCCAAAATGCTGCATAATTCAAAATAAGATATTAACTTAGCACCATTATATTTTGGTCCAACTACTGGGGCATATTATACAATTCTAGCGGTTTAAAAAGGCTAATTCAATTTCATTGGAAGAATTTTCTTCAATGTTTATGTTGTTCAATCTGATAAAATTAATTAAACTATTTAGTTGTCTGTGTTTTACATTGGGGAAATGATGAAATATGATATTTTGTTGCGCGGCGCTTTGGATGTATCTAATTATAAATGTTTCTACTTCTAAGTTATTTTCGTTATCAATAAATAGATGCCAATTGATTAAATTTAGATTCTCTTCAGACGTGACATATGAGAATTTCGCGGATATTGAATTATATAAATCAATGAAATGACGTAATTCCATAGGGTTGTCTTTATTTAAAAGAAAATTGGCGGTTCGCTTACGCGAGCAGATATGGTCTCTAACTATGCTATTGTTAATATTGTTTATCTTGTTTTGTATTGCATTATGGCTTATATATCCAGACCAACAAGATTCTGCATGTTGTGGTAAGTAGAATACACCAGCTCCCAATACTGTTTCATAATATTTTTTTGCATTTAAATTGTCTGCATGATCATTGTAATTTTGGAATATGCTAGAATATATCTGATGAAAGTAGGAGTAGCGTTCATCTGTAATTTGAACCGTTATATCTTGAATAACTGGGGTGTTTGTATTTAGAGAAATAATTTCGAACAGATATGAAACGTCCATTTGATTGTTCAATACAGTTATTTCGTTTCCTGTCCATAATTCATCTGGAAAATGGGTAAGAGTCAATTGAATTATTGAAAGTTGATTCATCATACTAAATTCAATTGTAATTGTATCCCCATCTAAACTGCTGCGATTCAATTCAATTTCATTATTCTTGGAAAGGAATTTATTATAATTTGCTCTTAATTGATGTTCTAATTTAAATTGATGGTATTGAACAGAATAATCAAAATCAATTTGTTTATTAAAATAACAATATAAAGCGCTACCAATGGCTGTTCGCCATCTTCGATTACTTATGATTTCAATGTCTTCAGAATTTGTTATGTTTTCAATCAACCTTTCGTGGATTTTGTAGGTTAATGCTGCAATTTGTTGTAAATACATATTTCGATTTTTAAATTATAAGTTAGCGGGATCCCAAAACATTAATTTTTTGGGAATTTGTTTGTCTAAAATGTTCAAGTTTGAATCAGGATATAAATGATATCCCGGCCAAGGTGTTGTAGAATCATCAACGAGTAAAAATTGGGGCATTGAGTTATTTTGGCGAGCAATGTCAAGCAATAACGAATCATCGCCACCAAAAGATGTCCAAAAACCACCTGCGCCGTGATCTTGTAAATTTAAAATTGCTGGCGCACCCAAATATTTAGACATTAGATTAAATGTCCCTAATGCCTCAGTTTTTAGGAATGTAATTGTGATTGGTTTAATACTTGGATTATTATTATACTGTAAAATATATCCTTTTGCCCAAGCCTCATTTGGAAATCCAAACTCAGTACTTAATGGATTGGGATGCCAATAATTTTTCCACTCAACTACATTTTCATCAAAAATATTTGGTGAAATATCATAAGTTTCAACCAGTGAAAAACGTGGGTCAATATTGTCTTGTAAATTTACAAATTGATTATTCTGATGATAGTCAATGTAATCGCAGAAAATGAACTTGTCAATTTTTGTATTTTTAATTAAAAAAGACATGAGATTCCAATCAATATCATTTCCACAACCAGGATAGAAATAATATCCATTTAGTGTTTTAATGTTTTTGGAAAATTCGAATTCACTTTCACTAACATAAAATTGAAAAGAGAATTTATCTCCGAAATAGGAAATTATTTGGTGTTGAATTCGAGTAATTCTGTTTTGATATTCAATTTCGCTTTTTAGTCCCTTAATCCCAATTTCTTTGAGAATAATGTTAATATGTAGTTTGCTGTGGATTGAGATAATTACTTTATCTTGTATCCAATCGTGATATTGTTTTTCCAAAAAATGATGAATGGTTTTTTCCATGGGCGTTATAAAGTTTGATTAATGGTTATTTTTATACTTTAGAATATTCCAAAGTAATTATATAAAACTGCAAAAATTGTACATTGTTATTTGTCTTCTATCTATCTTATGCTCTAAAGTGATACAATCTAATGCACCTTTTTTATTGATATTGTTAAAACGATATTGTGTTTTTCTTAAAATAGGCACAAATTGGAAAAATTTCATCAATTTATAGAATCTAGCGACTCCTATTCCTGTTATTGGATTCTCATGATGGAATCCTAGTCCTTGAATAATCTGTTCACAACCAAATTTGATAGTTTCCAATTCGGTTTCATCT
>CAIRMY010000028.1 GCA_903879775.1 uncultured Bacteroidota bacterium | reverse complement strand
GCTCATCATCATCGGCTGTCCTTGCAACCAATTCATGGACCAAGAACCCGGCGCAGCAGCAGAAATCGCTTCGTTCTGTCAAAAAAATTACGGAGTCACTTTCCCCATCAGCGAAAAGCTCGATGTCAAAGGCAGCAAACAGCACCCTCTGTATCGTTGGTTGTGCAACAAATCGGAAAACGGCGCACTCGATGCCACAGTGGGTTGGAACTTCAATAAATTCCTAATCAACGAGCAAGGTCAACTAGTGGGTTTCTACCCATCCGGCGTAAAACCCATGGGACCTGAGATTACTGAGGCGATTGCCAAGTAATCAACTACCAGGGTAAATCACCCTCAGTCACAAACAAATTCGCGGAAATTTAAGCGGTCAATTTTCTTGGATGTCGCGCCGTAAGATTCCATGAACGACTTTGGAAAACGACATTTCGCCTTGGGATTCCACTTAAACTCATAAGCATGGATGCCTCCATCATACTCTTCTAAGTAATCAATCTCCTGCTGAGAAGTCGTTCTCCAAAAATAAGACTTGCCATGTAAACCCAGATAAGCATTGCGCTTCTTTCTCTCCGACACCAAAAAGTTCTCCCACAACGCACCTATGTCGTTGCGATTTGCCACAGCATTGAAATTACCAATCACCGCGTTGCGAATCCCATTGTCGTAAAAGTAATATTTGCGGTTGGTTTTGATTTCATTGCGCAGGTTGCGACTGAAACTGTACAAAGGAAAAATCACGTAGCTTTTAATGAGCAAATCAATATAGCGGCTGACCGTTTCATTATTTGAACCAATCAACTGCGCGATTTCATTGTGTGAGACCTCATTCCCAACTTGGTAAGCCACCGCCTGCAAAATTTTCTCCAGCAACTCTGGGCGCTTGATTGAATTGGCCATCACAAACAAATCCTTGTACAAATAACTCTCACTCAACTGCCCTAAAATCATTCTTTCCTCACCCATTCGATTGATCACTTCGGGATAAAACCCAAAAACCAACCGCGTCTCCAATTGTTGTTCAGCGGCCAAGTATCCCACGTGGCTTTCGAACTCCTGCCATGAGATTGGAAACAGTTGATATTCCCACTTGCGGCCAGTCAATGGCTCATGGGTTTGATTGCGCAATTCAAATGCCGATGACCCACTCACAATCAACTGACAAGATTTGATTTGATCCGTAATTAACTTCAAGGTTAAACCCACGTCCGCGATTCGCTGCGCTTCATCAATAAACAAATAGCGATGCGATCCAATCATCTGCCTCAAGGTAAGTGTATTTGCACCCGCCAATAAATTCCGAACCGTTGGATCGTCTCCATTGAGAAACAAACTGTCCTCATCATTTAAAAGTTCATTTATCAACGTGGTTTTACCCACCTGACGAGGGCCCAAAACGATGAGGGCTTTACCCTCCCCCAAATGCGACTTCAATGTTTGACTAAGAATTCTTTGAATCATAGCGATGCCTCAAATACAAAAATACGCATTCTTGCGGTTGTAACCGCAAAATATCATAATTTATTGCGGTTACAACCGCAAGAATTGACATTTTTAACAAAAAAGGGCTCCAACAACATACATTAACCCATTCCTGCCGAGGCATCACCACAAAGAAATAATCTCCCATACCGCATTGGGATTCAGCCCTTCTGTGTTATTTTCGCGCAGCAATAAAACTATGAGTATACTGGTTAACAAAGATTCTCGCGTTATCGTTCAAGGTTTCACTGGAAACG
>CAIRMY010000027.1 GCA_903879775.1 uncultured Bacteroidota bacterium | reverse complement strand
TCCTAATAATCGTTTAAAGTTTAGCGTTTAATATTTAATGTTAGTTTATAGGTTTGTAGGCTTATTGGTAAGCTCAAATCATAATCCTTCTAATCTCTCTAATCCTAATAATCGTTTAACGGTTTACTTAAATCTTATAAACCTTTATAAACCCTTATAAACCTCATAAACTTTTATATACCTTCACCCTCTCTCCCATCCATTCCGTTTCTCTATCCAATTTCATTTCGATTTTCTCTGCTACACGAATTGATTTTTCATTCTTAACATTGATGATTGCAATCACATTTTGTGCCAATTGATTTTCAATGGCGAAATCAACAAATAGCTTCGCAGCTTCCGGCGCATACCCCATCCCCCAATATTTTTTAAGTATATGATATCCAACTTCAATTTCTAATTTACCATCAATTTTTTGCACCAATAACCCGCATTGTCCGACCAATTTCTTTGACTTTTTATCAATGATCGCTTGCAATCCAAACGTCCCACTTTCATACCGTTGAAGTTGCCTTTTGATCCATGCTTCCGACATTTCCATGTTGGTTTGGCCATTTCGTTCCATCAGAAATTCAAAAGCCCCATCTTCTTCAAAAAATGCCGCCCAGGCTTCAATATCGAACCGGCTTAAAAATCGTGTGGTAATGCGTTGTGTTTCCAAACGGTCTTCATACAAATCTTGTAAACTAAAACTTTGATCCATAGTTATATATAAATTAATTTGAGGGATTTGATTTCGTTAAGATTACATTTAAAATCATCCCTAACAACACTAAACCGATACCTATAAATTGCCAAACTGAATAACTTTCAGAAAAGATAATAACCCCTATTGCTGTTGCCCAAATGACACCCGCGTAACTAATTGCAGAAACCCTGCTTGTTGCGTCTTCTTGATAAGCTCGGGTCATAAAAAATTGTCCAATTTGTGTTGCAATTCCAGTAACCAGCAACCAAAACCATTCATTTTGAATTGGCATGCGCCAAGCATCATCTACAAAAGCAGGATAAATTAACGACAATGGCAATGTAACCAATGGGAAGTAAAACACAACCACATTGGGATTTTCAATTCCTTTAAGTCGTCGAATTGTATTGTATGCAAATGCAGAAAACACAGCGCCTCCAATACCTGCCAAGATGCCAAACCAAGTGACTTGATTTGAAAGTCCGTTCACAACCACCACTCCCAGAAACGACAAACCAAAGAACCACCATTGACGGGGCTTTACAATTTCATCACCGAGTAAAAAAGCCAAAAGAGTTGTTAAAATTGGCGATAAATAATGAATCACAATGGCATTGCCAAGGGGCATAATTTGCAACGTATAGAAGTAACATAATAATCCCATCGATCCAAAAAATCCCCGCATAAAGAGCATTTTAGGATTTTTACCAAAGGGACTTTGCTTTTGCTGAAGAAGAACTGCCAACCCTAAAACAATTTGAACAACCGCTCTAAAGAAAACAACTTGAGATACATGCATATGTCCCATCATTTTGACAGCCAAATTCATAAATCCAAAACCGATGGATGCAATGAGCATGTATAATATTCCTTTGGACACTTAGCGAATTTAGAGTTTAGGGTTTAGGGTTTAGGGTTTAACGTTCGCGTTTATTTTTGCGTTGCGTTATGGAGTAAAATTTGCTTGATGTTATTGTTTTGCTGTTTGCTGTTAGCAATTTACTTAATAGTTTGAGATAGCAGTAGCCTGAACTTATATAACAATTTGCGAGAGGTTTAGACTTAT
>CAIRMY010000026.1 GCA_903879775.1 uncultured Bacteroidota bacterium | reverse complement strand
CTAAAAGCACATCAAATGGTTGCACAGACACAGCTGATATTCCAGTTTCTGTGAATCATGTGAGCACTAAAAACATTAGCAATCCTTCTGTAAGTGTTTATCCTAACCCAATAAAAAATGGTACAATGTTAAACATCCAAGGCATCAATGCTACTGAAATTCATTGGTATGATGTAAGTGGACGCGAAGTTGCAGTTGAAAAAGTAATCGAAAATGCAACAGTTGTTCCAACCAAATTGAACGCTGGTTTGTATTGGATCAAAGGTGGAAACAACGAACAAACGTTCAAAGCTTCTATCTATATCAATAACTAAGATTCATCTTATAAAATATCAAAAGGCTGTCCATTGGGCAGCCTTTTTTTTGTCATAAGATTTCATTCAATTCCAACAACATGATTTCAAACCCAAGCAATAAACGAAAAGGATTTTGAATTCATATTAAGCGGAAACACTTTCTTAAGATTGATTTACTTTACAATCTTTGATTCCCATTTAAATTAAATTAGAAGACATCATAAACACTAAAAAGTATCTAATAAATTGTATTCAATGCCATTCTTTAAGATTGATGTTCCTCAGAATCTTTGATTCCCATCGACATTAAATTGAATGCCATCACCAATAACATAATGGCCAGTCCAGGAATAATTGCCAAATAAGCTTTATCAATCACCAAATAACCTAAGTTTTCTTTCACCATAATTCCCCAACTTGGAGTTGGAGGTGCAACTCCCAATCCTAAAAATCCTAAACCCGCCTCCAATAATATTGCCGCAGCAAAATTTGTGGTAGCTAAAACAGTCAACGAGCCTTTCAAATTGGGTAAAATATGCTTAAACATAATATGAAACGAAGAAAATCCAGTAATCTTCGACGACAATACAAATTCTCTATTTCTCAATTGCATCGTTTGACCCCTAACCACTCTGGCAACTTCCACCCAGCTGCTTAAACCCGTTGCCAACAAAACTTGAAAATATCCCTTCCCTAGAAAAAAACTCAATCCCAAGGCAATTAAAAGTGTTGGAACCGACCAAAATACAGTGATCAGCCAAGTTAAAACCAAATCAATTTTACCACCAAAATATCCTGCTACCAATCCTATAGATACGCCAATGATTAAACTAAGCGCCATGGCAAAAAAACCAATGCTTAATGAAACGCGGGTACCAATGACCAACCGACTAAAAATATCCCTCCCAAAACGGTCCGATCCAAGTATGAAGTTTCTAGTCTTAATCGAATTTCCATCAATAGAATCAAGGCTTACTGTCATTTGAAGTCCTCGTTTTTCATTGAAAAAAGTGATATTTTTATTTTTGAGGGACATTGGGTGCGTTTGAGAAATTGAAATCATCTCACCCAATCCATCATCCCCCAAAAGCCAAAAAAAGACTGATTTTTCTTTCACTCTCTGCTTTTGAACAAACTTTACGGTTTCACCCGGCGACAAACTCGACCATTCAGGCATAATTTGATTTGAATCAACCGAAGAATCAGGAGCAATGGAATAGCCCAATAAACCCAATACAAAGAAGAAGGCACAAACAGAAAATCCTGTTAAAAATAATGGTTGTTTAAATATCTTTTTGAGCATTTACAATGCCGTTTTTATGGTATAAATCCAAAACTACAATAATTGCGGTAAAAGCCCATAGTGGAACGGCAACTTTATCGTATTGACTATAGTTATTCAAGATGGCATGTATGTAATAAGTAATTAAGCCCAGGAGAACAATTGAGGCTGTAAGTTTCACCCTAGCCACAGATGTTTGATAAATAACTTTAAAGCCTGTAGAAATGGTTAAAAGCACCAAACTCGACCATACAATAAGTCCAATGTAGCCCATTTCACTCATAGCCGAGAAAAATTCACTATGTGCATCACCCAAATCACCAGAATTTGTGCTAATGATTGTGAGTTCTGAACTTTTTTGAAACGGGCCATATTTAAAAACATACGTACCAGGACCAAAGCCAAACAATGGACGTTCAGAAACCATTCTTCCCGCACATTTCCAGCGGTTAATACGCTCCAAATTACTTGGATCTGTGGTTATGTTACTCACTGATTTTACGTGACCCTCGAGTTCATCGCTGCTGCCCTGTTTGTTTGCTTCTAAAGAATATAAAATTTCATCCTGCTGAATCACTGCGTAAGTCCCAACACTCAAGAGAACCACAAAAATCCATGAGAATTTAACCTTTATACGCAATAGACCCCAAACTCCAAATGCAACAACCAAGCTTAACCAAGTGGCTCTTGTAAAACTCACAATAATTCCAAAGGTTAAAACAAATAAGGCAAAGAGAAGCAAGGGACTAAAGAAAACATGAAAATTAAATTGTCTTACGTAAAAAGTATAGAAAAATAGAATGAAAAAAGCAAAGGCAATTGAGGCAGCATACATTCCATGATCAGGGAAAAATGGCCATGAAATTCCATAACTTGCACTCCTTGAAAATCCATCTACCGAGTGCATGATTAAGGTATAGGCTACACAAATCAAGGTAAAAATGGTAAACGCACTTAAAAACCAATGAATTTTTGAATAATCTCTAAAGATTCGAATTCCAAAGAAAAAGAATAACGTTATATACCAAGTTCTTGCCAAACTATACTTTACACTGACCAATGGCAATGAGCTAAAAATACTTGCTATCCAAAGCCAAGCCAAATAGATAACAACCATAATCACCAAAGGATGCTTCAATGTGTTTAGGTTAATTCGCCCTTCGCGATACACATTGAAAATAAGCAATAAGAATAAGAAAATATACATAGGTTCTGTTGGCAACGACATTCCGAAACCACCGAACAAATTGTCGTTATTGACAGACAATGGGGCCAAAGCTCCAAAAAACAAAAGTGCCTTTTCCGTATATAAAATACTGATTAAAATTGCAGCAATTCCTATAGGCAAGAATATGACCCAATAAGCTTGAAAAACGGTAGCAAAAGCAAAGCCGAATGCCAATAGCACCAACACCGAAAACAAAAGTATTTTTTGTTTCGCGCTTATTTGCAACGGCAGCAAATTCATAAATTATTTACGTCTAAACAATTCAATAGAAGCCAACATCAATGCGGTTGCAAAGAATGTTCCCAATAGAGAAAGCACGATTATAAATGTTCGTTTTGGCCAAGCCTTAATTTCCGGAGTGGTGGCAGATTCAACGGTGAATTTATGAGATAAAGTTTCCCCTACGTCGACCTTGCGTTTTTCGTATTGCGTAATTAAATCACTTTCCTTTTCCTCTTCAAGTTTAATTAACTCATTCAACGCAATAAAATCACCACCGCTAGCAACCAAAGTTTTTTGCTCTTCAAGTAGTTTTTTCATTTCACTCACTTTGCCACTCGATTGAGCTTTGTAAATTTCTTCTGCCAAAGCCCTACTTTGCTCTTCGTAGTTGGTGATACCATTCTGACCTAATTTTCTGAGCTCATCTTTAATATTCTGAATTTTACCTCTTTTATCATTCAAAGCTCTTTCAACAATTTGCAATGCAGGAGTTGCCACCTGATTTTGTATTTCAGTTGTAATGCTATCATACAAAATGGCAATTCCATTAGCTAAATCTGCAGCCATCTTTGGATCTTCATCCAAGACTTCAATTTTAATACTGAGGTAACGCGTTCTCTCGAAACTGAAATTTTCTTTAATTTTATTGTCTAAAGCATACTGAGGATATTTCTCCGTCTTTGGGTCAATTTCATAATGCTTCAACAAATTAAAATTACGCACCAACCTGCCCAACAATGTACCAGATTGTAAAACCTGTAAGGCTTTTTCTGCTTCAATCTCTTCACCAAATTCTAATGGATCAGATTGACGCTGATTCAATTCCGTTAACAAAGCATTTGAAATTGAATTGTTCTTGGTTGGGTAAAAAATATGACGGGCAGAATATTTGGGTTTTGTAATTGCTGGATGGGTTAACACCACTGAAAAAATGATCGCACACAATGCACTGATCATAAAAACCTTTCTCCAACGCCAAAAGAAGTTTACTATGCCAACCAAGGTGATTGGCTTTACTTCGTTTTCATCAATTAAATTGTTTGAGCTGGAATTTAAATTTTGATTCATGTTAAGACTAATACGTTTTCAAAAATATCTAAACGTAATGAGTATCTAATGTATTTCGTCAGAAATATTTAGATTATCCACATTTTTTTTAGTTTTCAACTAAAAATCAAAGAATTTTAAGGCCAAATCAATGGCTCTATCATTGTCTTGATTGAAATCTTCCGACAAATAAACGTGTTCAACTCTAAGATTTTGACGTTGAAAAGTTGCTACAATATTTTTTACAATGGTGGTATTTAGTTTCAAGTTTACGAGCAATTCACCATCGGGAGTGGTATTGACCATCATACCCAAAATTTTGGCACCATTTTCTTCAATCCATCTTGCAATTAAAGAGGGTGCAAAATCTCTATCACTCACTCTTAAAACCATCACTGCTCCCAATCCTCTGTAAGTCATTGATTCCGTAATTTGTTTATTCACCCGTTTTTGATCTATCAAGCCTAAATACTGATCCTCTTGATCCACTACGGCAACCACGCTTAAATCATTGGAAGACAAAACAGGAATGATTTCATAGATATGTTGATTGACAAAAACCTTCGGAGAAAATTGATTGAAATGAATTACATCTGTTAACAATTGTTGCTTATCCGAAACCAAATGCAAAGCAGAAATACGAGCGTAATTGTAAAGCTTACGCTTGTCAATAATTGGCAATTCACAAACCCCTTGGCTTTCCATAAAATCAATGGCAGCCTCAACGGTATCGGTCAAACGCAAACCGTCTAAATGTTCACTTAATAGTTCGCTCGCAATCATATTTACACAAATATATGGAAATAATCATAGTGATTGTGAGAAATCCTACCAACGATGTGAATCTTCGTTAAACCAGGTATTTTGGATTTTCATCACCCGCTCAATCAACTCCCGAACACAAGCTTCACCGCCGTTATTTGGGGAAATATATTGCGCAATATCTTTAATGTCTATTGCCGCATCCTTTGGGCAACAGCCCAAACCTACTTGTTGAATTAAAGGCAAATCTGGCATATCATCGCCCATGTAAGCCACTTGCTGCGGTTGCAGATTCACTTTCGATAAAAAATCTGCAAAAGCAGCTTCTTTGTGATCTTGACCTAAATAAATATGTTGCAGCCCAAGTCCCTCAAAACGCTTACGCATACCTTCCGATTTGCCACCAGAAATAATGGCAATTGGATAGCCTTGTTTTACAG
Source organism: uncultured Bacteroidota bacterium (assembly GCA_903879775.1). Taxonomy (GTDB): domain Bacteria; phylum Bacteroidota; class Bacteroidia; order NS11-12g; family UBA955; genus VMCP01. The sequence goes on along the minus strand of CAIRMY010000026.1, from coordinate 19,026 downwards.
CATGTTGCAAGGCATAACCATCTTTAATGTTTACGCTTCTCAACATTTGCCCTTCTTCATTCACCAAAACATCACCCTTGGTGAGCACGCCGTCAATATCAAAAGCAAAAGCTTTGATTTCTTTCATTTGAGGGATTAAGTTTGTCATTTTAGTCTTCTATGTTAAGTATGCCAAGTTTGTATTGAAACATCATTCCAAGCTGATTGGCCTTTTCGAGCATCAGAGATGCTTTTTCGCCTTCAAATTGAGAATTTACAGCATTTTTTAGGCAATTTTGCCAAATTTCAAAGTCTAAATTTTGCAATCCCAACTTAGCATGAACGCCATAAGCACTGCCTTGATAAGGATGATTGATAGCGTCAATGTCTATGATGAACGTCCAAAACGTATAAATTCTTGGCAAATGTTCTGATAAATTCAGTGGTTCGAAATGTTTTCGGGTTACATCGTTTTCTAACAATTGTTTGTATTGCAAGTCAACAACTTTAACTACATCTTCGAACGATTGAATATCGGACATAATTTAAATTACCAACCTAAAATCCAAGCGAAAATCAAAGGAGCCACTATGGTAGCATCACTTTCAACAATGAACTTAGGCGTATCGATATCGAGTTTACCCCAAGTAATTTTTTCATTTGGTACGGCGCCGGAATAACTACCATAACTGGTTGTACTGTCGGAAATTTGACAGAAATACGACCAGAAAGGAATGTTTTCCATTTCCATATCTTGGTACAACATTGGCACAACACAAATAGGGAAATCACCTGCAATACCGCCACCAATTTGGAAGAAGCCAATGCCTTTGCCTTCGCTATTTTTCACATACCAATCGGCCAACCAAGCCATATATTCTATCCCACTCTTCATGGTAGAAGCTTTCAATTCATTTTTAATCACGTAGCTCGCAAAAATGTTTCCCATTGTAGAATCTTCCCAACCTGGAACTACAATTGGTAAATTTCTTTCTGCGGCCGCCAACATCCAACTGTTTTTTGGATCTATTTCGTAGTATTGCTCAAGTTCACCGCTCAATAAAATTTGATACATGTATTCATGAGGAAAATAACGCTCACCAGCATCTTCTGCGCGCTTCCAAATTCCATGAATGTGTTTTTGCAATCTTCGAAAAGCTTCCTCCTCTGGTATGCACGTATCTGTAACCCGGTTGTAATGATTTTCGAGCAAATCCCACTCATCTTGAGGACTTAAATCTCTATAATTGGGCACACGTTTATAATGCTTGTGAGCCACCAAATTCATAATGTCTTCTTCTAAATTTGCGCCAGTGCAACTAATGATATCAATTTTACCTTGGCGAATCATATCGGCCAAACTTTTACCAAGTTCGGCAGTCGACATGGCACCAGCCAATGTAACCATCATTTTTCCACCTTCAGTAAGATGTGTTTCGTAACCTTTCGCAGCATCTACTAAAGCCGCAGCATTAAAATGCAAGTAATGATTCTCGATAAATTGAGAGATAGGACCTTTCATTCCTGCAAAGATACAATTATTTATTTGGGTAATAAAATTTGGATGGCCTTATTCGCCCAACCACCATTTGCGTTTGAATACCTTTTTCTTAGGGGCATTTAATTCAATTTTCTCATGAATATATCGCATTGCTTCATCTAAATCATCGGTTACTAAAAATAACGATTCGTCTTCAGGAGATATGGTATTTGTTAAGTTCATTTCATGAATTTGTTGTTTCAATTTCTCCCAATATTCAACGCCTATAATTACAACTGGAAACCAAGGCATTTTCTTTGTTTGGATGAGGGTTAAAGCTTCGAACATTTCATCAATTGTACCAAATCCACCTGGAAATACTATAAATCCAAATGAATATTTAAACAACAACACCTTTCGAACGAAGAAATATTTAATATCGACCCAAACATCTAAGTACGGATTGGCTTTTTGTTCAAAAGGAAGCTCAATGTTTACACCTACACTTTTTCCCCCAGCTTCTTTAGCGCCTTGATTTGCGGCCATCATAATGCCAGGACCTCCACCGGTTAAAACTGTAAATCCATTTTGACTCACCAAGGAGCCCATTGCTTTTGCTTGTTGGTAATAAGGATGGTTTTCTTCAAACCTTGCAGAACCAAAAACACTAATGCAAGGACCTACAAAATGCAACTTCCTAAATCCTTTGATGAATTCGATAAGCACTTTAAAAGCAAAAGTAAATTCTGTAAAACGGGTATGAGGACCTTCCAACATTTTAATGTCGGCAACGCCAACCAATCGGGTATTTTGTGTTTTTTCTGGCATAAAAAAAGGGTCGTTAAAACGACCCTTCAATAATAGTTCTAAATTATTAAAATCTTTCGTTGTCGGCAAAGAAAAAGTTTCCTTCAATCTCAGCATTCTCATCGCTATCACTTCCGTGAATTGCGTTAGCATCGATGCTCTTTGCATAAAGATTGCGAATGGTTCCTTCAGCTGCTTCTTGAGGATTTGTAGCCCCAATTACATTTCTGAAATCTTCAATTGCATTGTCTTTTTCTAAAATTGCAGCATAAATTGGACCACTAGACATAAATGATACCAATTCACCATAAAATGGTCTTGCGCTGTGAACTGCATAAAACTCACCCGCCTTTTCTGGCGTTAATTCAGTGTATTTTAAAGCAACTACTTTAAAACCTTTTTGAATAATGTGATCTAAAATTTTACCTGCATGGCCGTTTGCAACTGCATCAGGCTTAATCATTGTGAATGTACGATTGGTTGTCATCTGTTTTTGAAATTTCGCTGCAAATTTCGGAAATAAATCTCACATTTAAGCTATATAGTCGCTTAAATACTGAAAGTTAACGCCCAATTTTCCATTTTTTGCAATCGTTGCGTTTTCAATGAGTGTTGATCCCTCAGAAATTAAAGCTGGAAGAACATGCTGCAACATCATTTCACCAAACTCTTCAGAAGCATCTTTGGGCAATTCATTGGGCAAATTGCCAACAGCCATTACATCGATACTGTTTGCAGTAAATGGATTGCAAGGTTCTTGCTTCAAAATATCCCACCCTATAAACGGATCCTGAATGGATGTGCTTTTGTAGGTAATGGGCACCGAACCATTTTCATCACAACTAATATCGGCAATTACACAAATTTTAAATGAATCTTTAGCGGTTTCATCCTTCGAAAACAACTTCGGTAAATCTTCTGTCCAAAATATACCATTCATTAAAATATCGGTTACCCGGGTGTATGGCTCGAAAGAACTTTGATATTCATGGTGATGTGTGTAAAAATATTTGGTATCCCATTGTGTTTTTTCAGGATGACAATACAAATCTGGACTGTTCAAATGCACAAACACCGGTTGGTTGTATTGGATATTTAAATACTGTTGAGGGGTAACCTCTTTAATTCTCATGCTTCTCATAAAATCTAAAGCACCTTGAGCAACCCTGCCACCACCAGTAATTGCAATTTTAAGGGGCGGCAATTTAATGGCAAGCGCATTCGATAAAATTTCAGCAAAATCGATACTTTGCCAAGCCGGTTTCAAATCAAAAGCACCCGTTTTTTTACCGAAAGTTAAGAAACCATTGTACGCACCAACGATACCTGCATATCTTCCAAAACCTAAAACCCTTTGTCCCGTTTCCCATTTTAATGCTTCATAATCAATCAATTCAATGTTTTTAGCAATGATATCTTTCAACATCAATTGATTGTAAGGTTGTTTTTTGATTGTATGAGAAAAAAACAAGTATGTCTTTTGAGGGATAAGATATTCTTTGGGAATTTCTTTAATGCCGAGCAAAATGTCAGCACTCAAAATATCGGAACAGGTTTCTATTCCAACTTCTTCATATGCCTCATCGGAAAAGCAGCGTGTATTGCTTTTTTCTACAATGATTTCTATGGTAGGATATCTGTTTTTTAACGCAATGCATTGAATTGGCGTGAGCGCAACCCTATTGTCGGGAGGATTCTTCCGTTCTCTAATGAGTGCAATGGTTTTGGTTGGTTGCATAGAACAAATATAAAACTATCTTTGAATATGTGCTTTTCGTACGCAATCAATTTTTCACCGAATTCACTCAAAGCTAAGTTTGGCATAGAACAAGTTTCATTGCCAAAACAGGGATTTTTTTTTAATGGATTTGAACACCCAAATCTGCCCGTGCTCTTTTTGCCTCAAAATGAAACAAATTTCAAAGTCGATAATTTCGAATGGGGATTAATTCCATCGTGGGTTTCAGATAGCTTAAAATCAAAAGAATTGCAGAAAAATTCTTTGAATGCACGCAGCGAAACTGCATTCGAAAAGCCTATGTTTCAAAAGGCCTGGGAGCAAAATCCATGCGTTATTTTAGCATCCGGATTTTTTGAATGGGAACATCAAAACCAACTTAAAATACCGCATTTTATTTATCCCTCTTCAAATGAAATTCTATACATGGCTGGAATTTACGACACTTGGATCAATTCAAATACTGGAAATTTGATTTATTCTTATTCCATTTTAACCACCCATGCCAACCAAATGATGGAGAAAATTCACAATGTAAAAAAGCGAATGCCGGTTGTTTTAAACGAAGAAAATGCTGAAAAATGGCTGCTTTTAGACGCTCCAAGCCGACAAGAACTCTGCAAACCATGCCCAGAAGAATTCTTGAGCTCCCATACAGTTTCAATGAAGTTAAATAGTCCTAAAAACATAAGAAACGAGTCATGGGCTATAGAACCCGCGAATTTTGCAAAACAAACTACACTTTTCTAACGTTTCAATCCCATCAATTCATAAAAAATACGCTACATTTGCAGATTATTTATATGCGTTTATCATTCGCCATTTTGTTAGGCATCTCATTGATGGCTTGCCAAAACAATCAAGCCCAAAGTTCAAAACCAACAACGGATTCTGCTAAAAAAGCAAATCCAATGAGTCAAGTTGAAACCACCGTTTCTACAGGAACTGTTCAAAAATGGAATCGTTTTTGCGATTTGCTTTCAGGAGATACCACAAAAATTACATCAAATCTAAAAAACGCCTCCATTTGGTTGAGTTATAGCCGTGGAACAAATATCAAATGGAATTCTTTATCTAAAAGAATTAGTACCCCAATTGCAAAATGGGTGGATGATTCAAAATTAGGAATCGATAACGAACCAAAAACATTGGTTTATCCATTTGCAGGAGGAGATTTTTACTATTCTCATATGTTCTTTCCGAAACAAGACACTACCATTATGGTGGGTTTAGAACCAGCCGGATATTTATTTGATATCGACACAGCGAGTCCCATAAAACTTGAGAAATATCTTTCCAACTTAGAGCATTCACTGTACTTTCCTCACAAATTAGGATTTTTCAGAACTTACAGTATGGAAATTGATTTTACAAAAGGCTATTTAAATGGCACGATACATACTTGTTTATATTATATGGCAAAGTTTGGATATTCAATTGAATATATCAAAGCCTTTGATATTGATGCATTTGGAAATCCTGTGAAGGAAGTAGAATTAGGAAACAAGCCGCATAAAAAAATAGCCATTCGAATTGGATATAAAGCAAAAGATGGCAGTGGAAATGTAAAAGAACTCATTTATATAACCGGAGATTTAAGTGATCAAGGCATGACCAATGGCACAAAAAATACTGGCTTGTACATTTACCTCAATTCTAGAAAACAAATTGTTTCTTTCTTCAAAGCCGCAAGTTATTTAATGCACAAAAGCTCATTTTCTAAAATTAGAGCAATCATGACCCGAAATAGCAAACGCATTCTTCAAGATGATAGTGGAATTCCGTTCCCAATTTTAAAATCCACAGGATTTCAAGTTACAGTATTGGGTGAATATACGAGGACCATTCAATTATTCCGAAGTCGAGTACAACAAGATTTGAAAGCTGAATACGCTGCGAAAAAACCCGCAAAGCTTCCTTTTAACATTGGTTATAACGCCGAATTCAAAGAATGCAACTTGCAATCTGCGGTGAAAAAATAATATGGCAGATTTTATTTCATTAACCATTCAGCCCAGATCTACTGAGGATGAGTTTAAAGAAATCATTGTTGCTTTAATCAGCGATTTTGGTTTCAACTATTTCAACACCGATGGCGATTCTGTGGTTGCCCATGCAAAAATTGAAGATATTTCAGAATCCGACAAATTAGATATTGAAGAAATACTTAACCCATACAGCAATGCTTTAGTTTGGGAATACCAAGAAAAAGAAAATTGGAATGCGCTTTGGGAGAAGAACTTTTTTGAACCTTTACAAATAGAAAATGTGCACATTAGAGCACCTTTCCACCCTGAAGTAAACGAAGGAATTGTAATTACCATTGAACCGAGAATGAGTTTTGGCACTGGACACCATTCAACCACACACCTTATGATTGTTGAAATGCTTAAAAACACAGGTAAATTTCAAGGTGGTAAAGTTTTAGATATGGGTGCAGGTACAGGCATTCTTGGAATTGTAGCTGAAAAATTAGGAGGCAATGAAATTGTTGGAATTGAAATAGACGATTGGGTGGTAGACAATGCAAATGATAATTTGGTGGTAAACAATTGTACCAATTCCGTTATGTTACTTGGAACCGCCGAAACCCTTTCAAATTACGAACCCAACTATTTCGATGTGATTTTAGCAAATATTCATAGAGAAATTATCATTGCCGATTTAAACGATTATATCCGCGTGCTTAAAACAAATGGTTTGATTTTAATCAGTGGTTTACAGTTGGTTGATTTACAAATGGTCGATGACATTTGTATTTCAAAAGGACTCGAAAAACAAACTCAAAATACACACAAAGATTGGGGTGTATTGGGTTATCTGAAAAAGTGAATGTAAATTTGAGCATATTGCTTAAGGAGGAAGAGCTTGTCTGACATCATAAAATTATTAACCGACGCAGTTGCAAACCAAATTGCTGCAGGAGAAGTGGTTCAACGTCCCGCAAGTGCCGTTAAAGAACTACTTGAAAATAGCATTGATGCGGGTGCAACTCAAATAAAGCTTCTCATTAAAGATGGAGGATCAACACTCATGCAAGTCATTGACAATGGCAAAGGAATGAGTGAAACTGACGCTAGAATGTGTTGGGAACGACATGCCACCTCAAAAATTCGAAAAGCAGAAGATCTATTTTCATTAAATACATATGGTTTCCGTGGTGAAGCGCTTGCTTCAATTGCTGCGGTGGCTCAAGTTGAAATGAAAACAAAAAGAAAAGATGATGAAGTTGCATCGTTTATTCGCATTGAAGCAAGTGAAGTCATTGAACAACGTATAGAAGCTGCACCAGATGGCACTTCAATTGCAATAAAAAACCTATTTTACAATATACCGGCGCGCAGAAATTTCCTTAAATCCATATCAGTTGAAACCAAACATATTTTTGAGGAATTTCAACGACAGGCAATGGCAAATCCACATATCCAATTTACTCTGTTTAATAATAATAGTGAAGTTTTCAATTGGATGCCAAAATCAATGCTCGATAGATTGGCAGATGTTTTAGGTAAAAAAAACACTTCAGATTTTCTAGAAGTGCAAGAAATTACAGATATCGTTGAAATCAATGGATTTGTGGGAAGTCCCTCCATTACAAAAAGAACACGAGGCGACCAATACTTCTTTGTGAATGATCGTTATATTAAAAGTCCCTATTTTCATCATGCTGTGATCGCTGCCTATGAAGGATTAATTGAAACCGATAGCTTTCCAACGTACACCTTGTTTTTAAATGTGGCTCCAGAAAAAGTCGATGTAAACGTTCATCCTACCAAAACAGAGGTCAAATTTGAAGATGAAAAACACATCTACAATTTAATTAAAGCAACAGCCAGAAAATCCCTTGGCAAATTTGTTGTTCAACCCAATACCGAAATTCTAGGCTTAGAAAATATCGACCAATGGTTAAATCACACACCTTCAGTTCCTGGGAGTTCTAATTGGTCGAGAATTGAACAACCAACAACCGAAAAACAAGATTCGCGCTACAATCCTTTTACCCAAGATCGAAAACCCTACGAAAGAAATTCAAATCAAGATTGGCAAAAAATTCTAGGTTCTGTTGAACAAAATTTGACGCAGCAGAATGTTGAATCCAATTTTCAATCAAATCAACACCAAGCCATTCAAAAACATGAAAATGAAATTTCTGTTTTAGGTTCATTTAACCTTGCTGAAAAATACATTGTTGCCAATATTGATGGTCATTTGTGCATTATCGACAAACGATTGTCGCATCAACAAATTCTTTATCATCAATTCATTCAACAGCTCGAAAATATGAAAGGCACAACTCAACAGCTTCTTTTTCCAAGAAATGTTGAACTTAGTCCAGGGCATTTAGCGATTGCATTAGACATCATAGATGATTTAAAACATTTAGGATTTGACCTCGGACATTTTGGGGGAAATTCAATCTTAATCAATGGATTACCCGCTCAAATATCATCTTGTGATGAACAAAAATTACTCGAACATATCATTGAAGATTATATAAATACTCAAGGCGATGTAAAACTAAGTAAACATCAAAGTTTAGCTTCTAGTATGTCGCGTCAAGGAGTAAATTACACGCAAAATTTCACTTCCAACGAAGAAGTAAAGTTTTTAATCAAAGAATTGTTTGCATTAACCAATCCTCAGTTTACTTTTGATGGAAAGTTGGTTTTTGTAAAATTAACTGCAGAAACCATTTTTGATTTATTCAAGAAACAAAGAAATATATGATTCAAAATTTGCCAACCGGATTAAAAAATATACTCATTATCATGGGTTTAGGAGCGATGGCTCAATTTGCACTTCCAAAAATTGGTGTTGATCCTGCAAGTTGGTATTTGTATTACCCAGATAGTTCAAATTTTAGAATTTGGCAATTGGTTACACACATATTCTGCCATGGGGGTATAGGACATATTTTATTCAATGCTTTTGCATTGTTTTCTTTTGGGATGGTTGTTGAAAATCGTCTTGGAACCAAGAAATTCCTTCAACTTTTCTTTTTAAGTGGCTTAGGAGCTGTGCTCTTACATTTTATTTGGATGGGCATTCAAATTCATTCAAGTACTGGTTTTTTCTTTCCGGGACATGCTTTAAATCTTGAATTATTCTACCCACCAATGCTTGGGGCAAGTGGTGCATTGTATGGTGTAATGACCGCCTTCGGAGTGTTGTATCCAAATGAAACAATGATCTTTTTATTTATTCCTTATCCAATCAAAGCAAAATATTTGATTCCCATTATCGTTGGTTTAGATGTGCTCTTGGGAGTTGTAGATCTTTCTTCCGACAATATTGCACATTTTGCACATATCGGTGGAGCCATTTTTGGGTTTATCATTATCAAAATCTGGCAGAAAAATTGGAAATAAACGATGTTAAACAAACCTTTCACTTTTACCAATAAGCCTTTCAGCCCGCTAAACTCTGTGGTTGTAAACATTATTTGGGCCAATGTAATTGTTTATTTTCTGTTCTTAATTCTGGGTATTTTCCCATTTGGTCAAACTTTATTTAATCTGTTTTCATTCAATCCGCATCAACCAATTTACATTTCATTTTATAGTTTAGTCACAAATATTTTTCTTCATGCAGGGTTTATGCACCTTCTCGGGAATATGTTATGGCTATACTTCGTAGGAACGATTCTAGAAGATTTAATCGGATCTAAACACATTGTTCGATTGTTCATTTTTGGAGGGATATTGGGTTCGTTAATCTATTTTATTTTTGCACAATTGACCGAAAATTCTGGTCTGCTGGTAGGTGCCTCTGGCGGCATTGCTGCTATACTCATTGCAACCGCTATATATGCACCCAATTACCGAGTTTTTCTATTGGGTATTGTTGAAATAGAATTGCGCTGGATTGTAATCATTAAGATATTTTTTGATGTCGTTGGACTTTTATTTACGTATCATATTGGCGGCAATCTTGCACATCTTGGGGGTTATTTATTTGGTCTTGCTTACATCACTGAAATCAGAGGAATATGGAACTTCCCAAAATTCAAAACTTCTGCTTTCAATCGAAAACCAAAACGTTCGGCAACTGTAAATATCAATCACTCAAAATCGCCTTCCCAAGAAGAAATTGATGCCATTCTCGATAAAATTAGCGCCAATGGTTACGATAGCTTAACTGCAAAAGAAAAAGAAAAACTGTTTTCAGCCAGTAAAAAATAAAAATTGAAAACACTTATAAAAATATTCAATTTTATTATTTTTCCATTGACGTTAGCCAATGGATTGTTATTGCTTTTGTCGGGACAAGTTGCCGCCATTTCACCTAAAATCAATACCTTTTTACCACTTATTGGACTTGCTTTCCCACTCTTGTTCTTTATCAATCTCATACTTCTTGTTTATTGGCTCATTCAATTAAAATGGAAATCGCTTTTTCCCGCTGCTTTTTTTCTTTTTAATCTTGGACAAATGAGTCTTTACATGCAATATACTTCTAAACCAAACTTTTCAACCCGCGCAGAAGATCTATGTAAAGTCATTACCTACAATGCAAACTTGTTTGGCATATTTACCAATGGTTGGCAACAAGATTCTGTCATACAAATTATCAAATCAGAAAATGCAGATATCGTTTGTTTGCAAGAAGTTTATGCAAAAAATGAAACCATGTCGACACTTGTGCAAAGAATGAAAAATCGATGTAATTACAAGTATGCTTTAGTTTATAAACTCCGCGAAAACAGACCTTACGGAATGATGATTCTATCAAAATACCCCATCCATAAATGGAAAAGAATTTCTTTTGGTGAAACCACCGGAAACATGGCGATGTGGGTGGATGTAAAGATTCCATCGCTCGACAATAATTCAGATCGCACAATTAGAGTTTATAACGTTCATTTACAATCTTTTCGATTTAACAAATCTGATTACAAAGCAATTGAACAAGCCAATGTGAAAAAGGAAATCGATAAAGAAAAAACCGATGGACTCATTGCACGCATGCGATTGGCTTACAAAAAAAGAGCAGAACAAACCACCATTCTCACCCAAGAATTAGAAGAATGCAAAATTCCTAAAATTGTAGTCGGCGATTTTAATGATGTGCCTGCTAGTTACACCTATAGAGAGGTTTGTAAAGGATTGAGAGATGCTTTTGTTGCCTGTGGCAATGGACTTGAAAGAACGTATAAAGGTCCTTTCCCTAGCTTTCGAATCGATTATATTCTATACTCAGATCCATTAAAAGGAATAAAATACAACAGCAGGAATAATGTACCTGGCGACCATAAATTGGTCTCAGCTACCTTTAAATACGATCAATTGTTCTATTAACGGTTTCCACCTTGCGCCTGTGATGCAGCTCTCTGCATGTCAACAATAAACCGTTGAGCTGCATAAAATTTTGGTGCAATTTGCAAAGCTTCTTTTATGGATTCTGCAGAGCCAATCATATCTCTACGACTATTTTGCAATAAAGCATTTAAATATAAAAATGCAGCCTTTGCTGGAACTTCCTCAATGACTTGTGCCTGTAAATGTTCCATTTTTACCTTCTTTGTTAAATTATCTGGAGCTTTCATGATTACTTGAATCATTGAATCTACTACGTTCATTTTTCCTCTTGCCGTTTCAATAAACGCCATATCCCAGTAGTAAGAATAGTTCTTGGTTGTATTCCAAAGTTCCATGAATGTATTATACGACAATGTATCTTTACCCTGTTCTAATAACAATTTACCTTTTATGTCCTTCAAAAATTCATTTTTGCCATTCAATGCCAATCCTTTTTCTACATAAAACAATGAAACGGAAGGGTTGCGAACCGTGGCAGGATTAGCGGCATAGTAATAATGGTAAAAAGCAAGGCTATCGTAAGCCCATTGACCAATGCTAGAATCATTTGCAACCCACTGCAATAAAATTTGGCTGCTGCTTACATGATCACCAGCTTTTTGCGATAAATCATAGGCCTTTTTATATCCATTGTCTTTGGAATTGGAAGTGCAACTGCCCAATGTTAAACCTGCAATGGTCATTAAATATAAGAAATTTCTCATGCTACAATATTAGTTCTAATTTAGATAATCTTAACCCTCAACCACACGTTTAAGGTGAAATTCATCTTTCAACACATGATATGCCATTTCTGTATAATAAGCCAGTGCATCAATTATTTGTGCCAAACTATCTGCTTTAAATGCGCCTCCCGGAACTCTGTAACTCAATACAACTACGTTATCGCGCGTGTTATAAGAAAACTTACCTAAATGCAAATTCAAATTCACCACCAATAACTCTTCTAAAAATTCTGATCTTTTTAAAGTAGGTCCATAACAAAATGGAACTGTAATTTGAAAAACTGTTCTGTCTTGCTCAAAGATGAAATAGTTCCAAGGTGTAGACTCTATATCTTGCCAAGCATCGATATAAATTGGGGTCTCATTTTTTAAAAGGATCCACTGACCTTGTTCGTCTGCTTGCGATTCTTCCTTCGATAAACCCATCGATACAATGGCATCTTCTACTGTTTTGATAAGTACATTTAGTTCCACACTGCAAAGATACAATCTGTAAAGGTCATTTCCTTTTGACGAATGACCAGAACACTTTCATTTTGCATTATTTGCAAATAATTTTGGGATTTATTGCGAATTTGCTATCTTGCGTATCAAATACTTAGTGTAAAACTGACACCATGAAATTAGCCTCATATTTATCAATCATAATTGCCTCTTCATTTGCATTGATTGGTTGCAAATCAACTGAAGAAAAAATCAATGTAAACTTAAGCGCCCCTCAATGGAGCAAGAATTCTGTGATTTATGAAGTTAATGTTAGGCAACATTCGCAAGAAGGCACATTCAGCGCGGTTACAAAAGATATCCCAAGAATTAAAGAATTAGGCGCCGATATACTTTGGATCATGCCTATCAATCCAATAGGACAAAAAAACAGAAAAGGAACTTTAGGTAGTTACTATTCAGTTCAAAATTATACCACCGTAAATCCAGAATTTGGAACTTTAAACGATTTCAAAGCACTCGTAAAAACAGCACATGATGCAGGTCAAAAAGTAATTATAGACTGGGTAGCCAATCACACAGCGTGGGATCACGACTGGATTTCAAGCCATCCAGAATGGTATGAAAAAGATAAAAACGGTAACATTATCACACAATACGATTGGTCTGATGTTGCCAAATTAAATTATACGAACAAAGAACTTCGTAAAGAAATGATTAAAGCCCTAAAGTATTGGGTTAAAGAATGCGATATTGATGGCTTCCGTTGCGATGTTGCGTTTTTAGTACCTGCAGATTTTTGGGTTGAAGCGCGCACAGAACTCGAAAGAATTAAACCCGTTTTCATGTTGGCTGAAATGGAAACTCAAAAAGATATCAATCCCAATCCAAAAGAATATTTCACCAATGCTTTTAATGCCAATTACAATTGGAGTTTACATGGTTTATCTGCAGAAATAGCACAAGGTAAAAAAAGCAGTAAAGATTTAAGAAAACACATCGAAGAAACTTATAAAGAAACACCTTCTGATGTTTACAGAATGAGCTTTTTAACCAACCACGATGAAAATTCTTGGAATGGAACCGTCGACGAAAAATACGGTAAAAAATGGCAGTTATTTAGTGTTTTAAATTACACTTTGCCTCAAACGTTTCCACTAATTTACAGCGGAGAGGAAGCAAACAATAAAAAACGTTTGCAATTTTTCGAGAAAGACCCAATTACATGGGGCGATACAAGCTTATACGGTTGGTATAGAAAAATGAATGCATTAAAACATTCTCAGCCTGCATTGGCCAACGGAAACCAAGGTGCTCCAACAACCTTTATTCAATTAAACAACACTGAAGATCTCACTTCTTTACTTGCTTTTGAAAGGACATTAGACGGTAAAACGGTGATTGTAGTTGCCAATATATCTGAAGGAACGCAATCATTTAAAGCTGTTGGCAATTATGTTCCAAATGAAAAAAATATTTATGTTTCGAGCCAGTACGAACTTAAAAACGGTGAATTCATATTGCCGAGCTTTGGATATGTAGTCTTTACAACTCAAAATTAAAAATGAAACCCCGTTTATCGATATCGCAAATCATAAATATGAGCATTGGATTCATGGGAATCCAATTTGGTTGGGCATTGCAAATGGCCAACATGAGTTCAATTTATGAATACTTAGGTGCTGAGCCTGATAAATTGCCCTTCCTGTGGTTAGCAGCTCCATTAACTGGTTTATTGGTACAGCCAATCATAGGATATCTAAGCGATAAAACGTGGCATCCAACTTTCGGCAGAAGAAGACCCTATTTCTTAATCGGAGCAATTCTCAGTTCAATTGCTCTAATCCTAATGCCAAATTCTCCTTCCCTTTGGATGGCAGCCGGCTTGTTGTGGATTTTAGATTCATCCATTAACATTTCTATGGAACCTTTCAGAGCCTTTGTAGCCGATAAATTACCCGAAGAGCAAAGAACACTTGGCTTTTCAATGCAAAGTTTATTCATTGGTTTAGGAAGTATTGTCGCCAGTTCTTTGCCTTGGATCTTATCACATTGGTTTGGAGTGACAAATATTTCTGAAAAAGGACAAATACCTTACAACGTAAAAATCAGCTTTTACATTGGAGCGGCTGCGTTTATTTCCTTTGTGCTTTATACCGTTATCACAACGAAAGAATATCCCCCAACACAAGAAGAAATAGAAGAATTAAAAAATAAAAAAGGCGGATTATTAAATGGTTTCAAAGAAATTACCCATGCAATTGCCAATATGCCGAAACGCATGAAACAACTTGCATTGATTCAATTTTTAACTTGGCCTGGCTTATTTCTCATGTGGTTTTATTATACCCCAGCTGTTGGTAACCTAATTTATGCCGGATCTGCCGATGGCACATCTAAAATCATTGTACAAGATTGGATTACAATTGTTGACCAAGGTAAATTGATGTACACCAGAGGAACTGAATTCGCTGGCTTAACTTATTCCTTTCAAAATATCATTACCTTCCTATTTGCATTTTTAATTCCGTTTATTGCTTCTAAAATAAGCGATAAATACACGCACATGTTATGTCTTTTGATTGGTGGAATTGGATTGTTATCTATTCAATTCGTTGATAAAGATAGTGTTCTAGGACTTTATGGTGTGATGGCATGTGTTGGTATTGCATGGAGTAGTATCCTGTCTATGCCTTACAGCATGTTGAGTGGTTGCTTACCTGAAAATAAAATTGGGATTTACATGGGCATTTTCAACTTCTTTATTGTACTTCCTGAAATCATTGCTGCCCTTTTCTTTGGTAATTTTATGAAAAATGTATTGCATAACAATCAAATTTATGGAGTGATGTGTGGTGGCGTTTTACTGATCGTTGCCGCCATTCTAACCACAAGAATAACCACCGACAAATAAAATTAGTTGACATAAAAAAAGGCTGTCTCAAACATTGATGACAGCCTTTTTTTTGCGAAAATCGCAAATCATTTAAACTTTCTTTTTCGCAAAAATGAAATAGAACACCAATCCTAAAACTGCAGTACTCAATCCCAAAATACTTTCCAACGGTTTATCCTTGATGAAATAATAGGCAACTCCACTTGTCATGATTACAAATAGCAAAGGAGAAACTGGATATCCCCAAGCTTTATAACCTTCAGGTTTACCCGATTTAATTCTCAAAACAAACAACCCAAAAACAGTTAACAATGTAAACAATGAAAGGGTGAACGACGTAAAATAGATTAGCGATTCAAAGTTTAATGTATACAGGAAAATTAAACTCAGAATACATTGAACAACAATTGCATTGCGAGGTGTTCCATCTTCGGCGGTAACACCCAAAATTTTCAATTGCTGTATTTCCTGAAACATTGATTTCATAACACGAGGTCCTGTGAAAATCATAGAACTTATTGTAGAAACTAAAAGCAAGCTAATGATACCGCCCATTAAATTCCCAACCGACGTCCCCAATAACGATTTTGCTGCGATTAATCCAACTTCTTTATTTCCAACCAACGATGAAATTGGTGATGACATTAAAAAAACAGCATTTAACAAAACATAAAGAAAAATGACAACAATGGTTCCCAATAAAATACTTCTCGAAAGATTTTTCTCTGGTTTTTCGATACTTCCGGCAATGTATGCACTGGCATTCCAACCGCTGTAAGCAAAAGAAACAAAGATCAAACTAATTGCAAAAGCTGGTGCCAAATAGCCATCTTTAAACATCTCCAACCAAGATTGCGAAGTTGGTGCAAAAGAAATTGCATTAGGTGAAATTGAAAATCCTACACCAATGAATAAAACAATAATAACCACTTTTGCCAGCGTAGAAACTTTCTGAAATATCAATCCTAACTTCATGCTATACAGGTGAATCAAAGAAATAATGACCACAACTGAAAGCGCGATATATCTTTCATTCAGGCCACCCCAAACCCCATTTACATAAGCCCCCAATGCCAAGGCTGCTCCTGCAACAGGCGCCGCAAAGCCCACTGTGGAACTCACAAACCCGGCCATATACCCAATTGCTGGGTGATAAATTTTTGACAAAAAGTGAAACTCTCCCCCATCTTGAGGCAATCTGCTTGCAATTTCTGCATAGCTAAAAGCACCTAGCAGAGCCAATATCCCTCCAACAACCCAAATCATGATGATTGCAAATCCAGATTGAATATCGAATACTTGATAGCCTAAACTCGTAAAAACACCGGTTCCAACCATATTGGCAACAACCATACTTGTTGCTCCCCAAAAATCTATTTTGCGTTTCGACATAAAATTCTTTCAAAAAAACAGCTTTTATGGCATTGTTTTTTCATTTGCTTTAAATAAATAATTGCCACTTTCTTCAGAATGAAGTTATTTTTGCAGCATGTCGACCCCTGAAAATCGTTTTTTTACAGTAGATATTCATACACACATCATTCCATCTGACCTTCCTAAATGGAAAGAAAAGTTTGGGTATGGAGAATTCATTTCTCTCGAACATCATAAACCTTGCTGCGCAAACATGATGATGGACGGCGAATTTTTCAGAGAAATTGAAAGCAATTGTTGGGACGCAGAAACAAGACTCAAAGAATGTGGCCATCACCATGTAGATGTTCAAGTGTTGAGTACCATACCCGTAATGTTTAGCTATTGGGCAGAACCAAAACATACGCTTGAAATTGCAAAATATTTAAATGATCACATTGCAGAGGTTTGCAATCTTTTTCCCAAGAGATTTGTTGGCTTAGGCACGTTGCCAATGCAACATACAGAATTGGCTATTCAAGAATTACGCCGTTGCAAAGAAATAGGTTTAAAGGGAATCCAAATTGGCTCACATGTGAACGATTGGAACTTAAATGAACCAGCATTGTTCCCAATTTTTGAAGCAATGCAAGACTTAGACATGGCACTTTTTGTACATCCTTGGTGGTGGAGTGCAAAAACAAAAATGCCAAAATACTGGTTGCCGTGGTTGGTAGGCATGCCTGCAGAAACCTCTTTGGCTATATGTAGCATGATTTTCGGAGGGATATTTGAGCGCCTGCCAAAACTCAGAGTTGCCTTTGCTCACGGCGGTGGTGCATTTCCTGCAACTATTGGAAGGATTGAACACGGATGGCAAGCTAGACCCGATTTGGTTGCTGTTGACAACATCCACAATCCCAAAAAGTACTTAGGTCAATTTTGGTTAGACAGCTTAGTTCACGATCCTAAAATGTTGCAACTTGTGGTTGATTTGGTAGGTGCAAATAAAGTGACTTTAGGAACAGATTATCCTTTCCCTCTAGGAGAAGACAATCCAGGTGAATTAATCAAAACCGCTGGATTTGATTTGAAAACCCAAGAAATAATGCTTGGAACTTCTGCGCTCGAATGGCTAAATATGGATAAAAAGATATTTATTTAAGGGATTCACGTAGTCGATTAATTTTAGTGATTAACCGATAAACCCACGAATAAATTATCAATTCCTTACATTTGAAATACATGAAAAAGTCGATTTTTAGTTTTTTAGCATTCATTTTGCTTTGTGGATATGCATTGGGCCAAAATTTGAGTCCCAATAAAGGATTTTATCCTATTCAAAAAACAACGCGTAAAATGACTCAACTTGCAAAAAATAAAATGTTGATGCAAGGTCAGGAAATGACAATGGTTACGAATATGAATATGTATTCAATCATTAATATTCAACGCCCCGTTTCTGATAGTCAAAAAATCTCTATTACCTACAATAAAATAGAAGGCGATATTGAAGTAATGGGTAAAAAACAAAATATTCCTGATGCTTCAAAAAATTTCAAACCTATAGTTTTAACAACCAATAATCAGGGTGCCATAAATTCAATTACTGGAAGTCCTGAATTACTTAAACAAATGGAACAATCGTACAGTGGGAGTTTCCAGTTGAACAAAACATTTACGCAGTTTTTAAATATAAAATCAACTAAAAATATTGGCGATAGTTGGTTAGATAGCAATACCTATGCTGGGAATTCAATGATTACGCAATACACATATGATCGAAATGAAAATGGCGATGCCATTTTAAGCTTCATTACATCTATGATCGTTCAAAGTGATATGAATCAAAATGGCATCATCATTCACAATGATTTATTGGGCAAAATGACAGGATCTATGACTGTGGATCGCAAATCAAACTATATCATTTCTACCGATGGCAATATAAACCTTGAAGGCAGAATGGAAATGAATGCGCAAGAAATCCCCGTGAATATTAATTCAACGTTTAATGATTCTATTATAAAATAACTATTTTATAATTACAGTTAAAATATAATTGAAGGCATTCCCATTCAAACCTCTATAAAATTTAATCTTGAAGCTTTAGCGCTTCAGAAATTTCATCGTACTTATACCCTTTTGATAAAAGATATCTCTGTACTTTTATTTTTTTCTCAAAACTTGAAAAATCTATCATAAATTTATTTACCGCCTTAGCGGACAGGCTTACTGATAATTTCTATAGCCTTACTAATCAATGGAATAATGTCATTGTAAAT
>CAIRMY010000025.1 GCA_903879775.1 uncultured Bacteroidota bacterium | reverse complement strand
TGACAAAACAAATATTGAAGGGATACATAAAGTAAACGTTATAGATTGGCTGTTAGGTGCAAGCCACAGCTCATAACAGCGGCTAAAAAAAATGTGGTTTTCAAAAGAAAGTTTGTGCTTCAAAATCGCCAACTTTATTTAGCTGCAAATCGTTAGGGACATTGAAAAGGCAATCTCCGAAAATAATATGACTTAAAACTTGTAAAATTGTATCTAAGTGAATACATTTGTATGTGTATCTAATTGAAAAAACAATAGAATTCGACATGTGGCTCAAGAAATTGAGAGACAAAACTGCTAGGGCTAAAATATTATTTCGCCTTCAGCGCGTTGAATTAGGAAATTTAGGAGACATAAAACCCGTCAGTCATGGTCTAACAGAAATGAGAATTACTCATGGAAAAGGCTACAGGATTTATTATAAAATTGTCGAAAAACAAGTGATTTTATTGTTAATAGGAGGGGATAAAAGTACGCAAGAAAAGGACATAGAAAAAGCCAAGAAAATTTGGGGTAACTATCAAAAAAAGTAATTATGAAATCGAGTAAATTTGACATAGCGGAATATTTAGATGATGAAGAAATGATTAATGAGTATCTGAATACCGTTTTAGAGGAAGGCGACTCAAATGATATTCAAGTGGCACTAGGACACATAGCCAAGGCCATTGGAATGTCAAAAATTGCAGAACAAACTGGTATGAGTAGTAAGATACAATTTTGAAAGTTTTAAGAGCAATTGGAGGAAATATCAAGATGAAACCTTCCATTTAATTAACAACGTACCATAGCCTGCTGCAAACCGTCAGTGGCAAACAAAAGAAAAGCTAAAGGAAATACAAAATTGAAACAAAAGAACTTTATACATACAATGGTTTACTTGACAAGTGTGAATATATTGTGTTTCCCTATTGATTATTCTACGCCTTCTCCACAAATCGAAACGCACGCTTAGTTTGTTCTATCTCACTATTACTGATTCCAAGCTTCTTGGCAACAGCGCGCCAATTTGAAATTTTTTGATACATTTCCTTTAAGACGCTTTCTGCGCTATCCCTTTTCAGTTGATAGAAATGTGCGGTTTCAATAGCTAAAGAAATATCCAACTCATTACTATTTTCAGAAATATTTAAGGTTAAACCATTGCCCATTTCATTGGGATTCATATCATAGGCAGGAGACAACCGCCACCCTTTATCTGCGAGAATAAATCCATGGTTTCGTAAATGGTCATCTGTGTTCGACACCAAAATATTAAATGCCATTCGTCGCCATAATTGTTCCAAATCTTCTTTCGCTTCAGGACAATTTTTCATTATAAAGCCAACCAAATCCAGGTATCCAACACCATCTGCATGATCAGCTCCATCTTGAAGACCCAACAAGGTCATTGCCGATGCAAAATGAATACGCTTTTGGGCATTTGTTCTATCAAATCGTTTGGATAAAAAAGTATGATGCTTGCCTGAAAATTTTTGTATTCGCGCTTCCGAAACATGAATACCACAAGCTTTGGCTAATTCGTGCAATACCATCTCCCAGGCCCCCGAATTTTTTTCATCTAGTGAACTTGGAAATTTTGCAATCCATAAATGTCCTTTATCATCTATCACACTGGCTTTGGGCCTTGCTCCTCCGAGAGAAGATCCTGGGTCAATTAGTACACTCAACCATTGCGCATATTTTGGGTTGTTCATGGCATCATCTCGCTCTAACTGTAAACTAGCATGTTCTAATTCCCGAAGTGATGTCCACGGTGGCGTTACCATTTTCTTTTGATCATTCATAAATGGCCCATCTTCACCCAATTTAAATCGTATGCCACCCATTCGATGACCATCAAAAACGCCCAACAAAAAATCACTTTCAAAAAGTGTTCTTTCGTCTCGACCTTCCTCTTTTGCTTGCCATGCTTCTCTTCTTCGCATCAATAGCCTGCCCCAACGGTCGGGCGATGAATCAAGAAATATCCCAAAGTTATTTTTCTCTTCTGGTAAATATTGTTTTCCCTTGTAAAATCCCAAGTGTGGATCCAGGAATAAAATTGGGTTCTGATTATTCACCCAAGTCTCCGTATATTCAAACGAAAAAATCTCTTTGCCACGCACGCGTTGAGAAGTTAAAAACCCCATTAATATAGCCTCTTCCGGGAACTCCAAATCTGCGTAAACCCACATTTTTGTTTCGTTTTGCTTCATGACTTTTTCGCTTGTTTAGGTGCACGTTTTTTGGTTAAAATTCCAGCATCCTGCAATTTTCTTCCTAAGGGATCCGTTGCGGCAACCAGGGATAAATCTTTTTCTAATCCTAATACAAAGAGCGCTTGTAAATAGCTCCCGAT
>CAIRMY010000024.1 GCA_903879775.1 uncultured Bacteroidota bacterium | reverse complement strand
ATTTATGTAGCTGGCGAGATGTTAAATATTGACGGAGTAACAGGAGGATTCAAATTTCAAGCAGCTTGGACAACTGCGTGGTTTGCGGCAAATTCAATTGCAAGCAAATTGTAAATTAAAGTTGTTTTAATTGCCAGTTTCCGTGTATTTATAACCAACACCTCTTAACGACAAAAAGTAGAAGGGGTTTTTAGCGTCGTCTTCGAAATATTTACGAAATGCTAAGATAAAGTTGTCAATGGTTCTTGTACTTGGAAAAACCGTATATCCCCAAACTGTTTTAAGAATTTCTTCTCGGGTAACGACTTGATTTTTCTTTTCAATTAACAATTTTAGCAACTGAGTCTCTTTTTTGGTGAGTTTAAATTCTCCATTTTTACCTATGGCTTTAAACGAATTGAAGTCAATATAATTTCCTCCAAAAGTATATTCGGTCAATGTAAGGCGAGGTAAATGCTGTTGAGTTCTACGAATTAATTTTTGGACACGAAGCAATAACTCTTCTAATTCAAAAGGTTTGCTCATATAATCATCGGCTCCAGAGCGCAATCCATTAATTCTATCTCTGCTGCTACTACTTGCCGATAAAATCATGATTGGTATATCGATATTCGATAAACGGATATGTTGCGTTGCTGTAATGCCATCCATGCTTGGCATCATTATATCCATAATAACCAAATCAAAACTCTCTGATTTGAGTTTTTGAATTGCGATTGCACCATGAGGTGCTATTGATACTTTATAGCCTTCAATTTCTAAATTAATGCGAATTAGTTCCGCCAAATCAATTTCGTCTTCTACGAGCAATATCCTGTATGTCTTCATTCAAATGTGCTATCTTATGCTTGAAAAGTAAGTGTAAATTTTGTGCCTTTTGGCGTATTGTTTTCAATTGCTACTTTTCCGCCATGAATTTCAGTTATCCGTTTCACCAAGAAAAGCCCTAATCCAGAGCCTGGTTTTGTTCTTGTTTTTTCTTCACCAACTCTGTAGAATTTTTGAAAAACATTTTTCTTTTCGTTGTCTGGAATTCCTATTCCGTTGTCTGAAAATTCAATTGTCAAATTATTGCCATTTTTAAATGCTTGAATCTTTATATCTCCTTCGCCATCGGAATATTTAATGGCATTGTTGACTAAATTCACAATCACTGTACTGATCATTTGCTCATCGGCATTCATCTGAATAGATGTATCGATGTTGATCTCAATTCTTTGAAAATCTACATCTGATAATTCTATAGATTTGAGGGTTTTGTTTGTGAATTCGTTTAAGTTTATGGATACTTTTTGAGGGTCAGTAAATTTGTTCTCGAAACGAGTGGCCATAAGTATTTGTTCAACCATTTGAGATAGTCTCGATATATTCGATTGTGCCATTGAAATCATTTTAGAAACAATGAGCGGATCTGGCCTTTTAATTGCAGTTTGGAGCGCTAAATTGGATGCAGCAATGGGTGTTTTTAGTTCATGCGTAACTGCCAACAAAAAGTTATTCTGTTGTTGATTCAAACGCACAACCCTATCTAGATACACAAACATTGCAATTCCAATAATAATTGTGATGATTCCCATCGTTAAACCTTCCAATATCCAAGCTTTTTTCTTGCTCTCTAATTTTGTTAGAAGTTTCAGATGAATGTCATCTTTTTCTTTTAGACGAAGTTCTAAACACTTATGTTGCCTACTATAACTGTAAAAAAACAGAAAATTACTTCTTTCACCTAAAATTTCTTTATTTAATAAATTCGTATCGATGTTAAATAATTGATTTTCAATTAACAAGAGTACTTTTACATTTGAAATTAATTCAGTTCTTTTTGCACTAAAAATTACTTTATTAACGACTAAAGATTTTTTTAGTTTTGCAATTTCAACATCTTTTGTGAATTCATTTGTTTGCAGTTTTGTAAGGGCAATGGTCCACCATAAAAGGGCACAAAGCATGTATGAAATTGTAAAAAAAATAACAATGATGAGTTTTAATCTATTTTTGAGCATACTGAAACTATCTTTCGCAAGTATATTACTTTTGTAATTCGAACTTTGAAATGAAAAAAGAATTTTTTGAATCACTCATCGCTATTCTCGGTCAAACAAATGTAACCCAAAATAAAGAAGATTTGCAAGATGTTTCACACGATTATACTGAAGACCTTATTTTTTTGCCTGAAATTTTAATCTTTCCAGAAAATTCCATGCAAGTTTCTGAGTGTGTTAAGTTGTGCTCTCAATTTAATGTTCCAATTTATACACGTGGTGCAGGCACTGGACTTTCGGGCGCTTGTTTGCCCGTGAAAGGCGGACTTGTGCTAAGTACAAAAAAAATGAATCGCATTCTTGAGATTGATACTCAAAATATGATGGCAACCGTTGAACCAGGTTTAATTAATATTCACTTGAAACAAGCCTTGGAACCTTATAACCTAACTTATCCGCCTGATCCAGCAAGTTTTGGTTCATCTACCATCGGTGGAAATGTTGCCCATGGTGCCGGTGGTCCTAAAGCTGTTAAATATGGTACTACCCGAGACTATATTCTAAACCTAGAAGTGGTTTTGCCTAATGGAGAAATTATTTGGACCGGTGCCAATACATTGAAAAATTCTACGGGATTCTCCCTAACACATCTTTTTATTGGCAGTGAAGGACTATTGGGTATCATTACAAAAATAGTTGTCAAACTGGTGCCTAAAACCCAACATGAATTGTTAATGTTGGCAATGTTTGAGAATGCTGAAGATGCTGCCGTTGCCGTAAACAAGGTTTTATTGAGTGGCGTACTTCCAACCGGGCTTGAACTCATGGAAGTAAGTGGTGTTAAAATTGCTTCTGAAGCTACCAAAACAAATTTCCCAATCCCAACGAATGTAGAATTTTATCTTTTAATTATTCTCGATGGCAATCTCCTCGACGAACTAATGCTTCAAGCAGAACAAATTTTTCCAATTTTAGATGAAAATGGTGCTTTTGAAGTGCTCATGCCGAACAATGCTCAAATGGCTGAAGATTGGTGGAAAGTAAGACGCTCAATTGGTGAAACAGTAAAACAACAAAGCATTTATAAAGAAGAAGATACCGTTGTTCCAAGAGCCTATTTGCCGCAACTTTTAACAGGGGTCAAAGAAATTGGTGCAAAATATGGTTTTCGAACAGTTTGTTACGGTCATGCAGGCGACGGCAATTTGCACGTAAATATTTTAAAAGATCAACTTTCAGATGAAAAATGGGAGATTGAAATTCCAAAAGGAATTACTGAAATATTTGAACTGTGTAAAAAACTTGGCGGCACTATTAGCGGCGAACATGGCGTAGGTTTTGTCCAAAAACCTTATTTAGATGTTGTGTTTACACCAGATCACTGGCGTCTCATGAAAGGAATTAAAACTGTTTTTGACCCACAAAATATACTCAATCCCGGAAAATGGATTGAATCAAGGCAACCAATCAACTAATTTGTAAGATTGAGCTTTTGCTTTTTCTGCAAATAATATTTTTGTTTTTTTCCAGGTTTCTGCAAATAATTCGCTGTTTCTATAGTTTTCCAAGCTTTCTAAATCCCTCCAAATACTCGATGTGCAGAGAATATTAGGCTCTTCAATATTTGAAATTAGTTGCAGCGATAAACAGCCATTAAAAGCTCTAATTTTATCTTTTGAAGCATTAAAAACTTCTATGAATTGACCAACATGTTCCGGTCTGAAAGTCATTTTTACATATCTGTGTATTCTCATCTCGATGCTTCCAATAAAATCATTGAATCTTCTTTTAGGGCTAATTTTTCTGAGGCATTGCTCGCATTTCCAGATATTTGAAGGAGATTACCATAACTAAACAATGCTAAAATTTCACCTTCTGGTACATCGTCATAATCATTTGAAATCGTATCAATTCTAAACGAATGCGATTTGAATACGAATGGTTTGCCTTGCGTAAACATATCGAAATTCTCACGGTCTAAATTGAAATATACATTTCCATAAGAATCTACATACAAAGCCGTTAACCTCATTATTTGATTTGAAATTGTAGGCTGTATGGTATTCATTTTCATCAGTGTTTCTTTGGGTTTGAACACTTTTTCTAAGTCGAATTGTGAATCAATGAGCATTTCTATCCCTGGTAAATACACCTCTTTTAATGCGTTATATTTAAATTTGTCCACAGGCAAAATAAAATATTGAACATGGTCTTTTTCAAAAGCCATGTAAAAAACACCATTGTCGGGCCCTAAAAAATATTGATCTTTATATTTTGTTATGACAAACCTTTTTGGTTGATTGCTCATAAACGATAAATGGCAGATATGTATTGTATTGGGGGGGAATTCGTCTTTGAATAATTTCAAATGTACCGATTGCGGTAGTATATGTCCTTTTTTTAATTTTGAGGGACTAACAATTGTTTTTACATGAGGGAAAGCGGAATAAATTTGAGCTTGACCTATGGAATAGTCAATAGATTCAGTTCCAAAATCTATCCAATAATGGAAAATAAGTTGATTATTCGCTGAAATGGATTCCATATATTTGTAAAAATATCAAATATACGATTGACAGAGCGCATTTACACATTAGAAATTATCAACCCACAGTTATTCTATGGGCCAAATAACGCACACCTTAACTTAATCAAATCAAAATTTCCCAAATTGCAATTTGTGGCTCGAGGCGAGGAAATAAAAGTGTTTGGCGATGAATTAAGCATGAATGATTTTGCTGCAGGAATGCAAGTGTTAGAAAAATTATACATTAAAAAAGGGGAGTTAAATGAGCACATCATTCACGAAGCTTTACAGATTGGATATACTGATCCAGAAAATGCAACCACGGCAATTGAAGATGTAATGCTCATTGGTACCCGGGGGCAAAAAATTAAAGCCCGCACAATGAACCAACGAAAAATGTTGGAATCTGCGAAACAAAATGATATTCTTTTTGCAATTGGACCTGCCGGCACTGGTAAAACATACACTGCAGTTGCTTTAGCTGTTGTTGCTTTGAAGGAAAGAGAAATTCGAAGAATTATTTTAACCAGGCCTGCCGTAGAAGCTGGAGAGAACTTAGGATTCTTGCCTGGTGATCTCAAAGAGAAAATTGATCCTTACTTGCGTCCACTTTATGATGCCTTGGAAGACATGATTCCCTCCGATAAATTAAAAAGTATGATTGAAAGCAGAACAGTTGAAATTGCACCTTTGGCATTCATGAGAGGTAGAACCCTCGATAATTGCTACGTGATTTTAGATGAAGCTCAAAATAGTACAGACTTACAATTGAAAATGTTCTTGACAAGAATGGGTCCCAATGCTAAGTTAATCATTACAGGCGATTTAACACAGGTAGATTTGCCCAAAAAACAAATGAGTGGATTGTTCCGAGCATTGAAAATTTTGCGTAATATTGATGGAATTTCAATTGTTGAATTAGACACACAAGATGTGGTTCGACATAAATTGGTAAAAGAAATTATTAAGGCTTATGATAAAGCCGATGAACAAATATAAAATTATGGAATTACAAGCGTTAACCTCAACAAATTATTACTTCAAAAATCAAACTGCCTTTTATAGAGGTAAAGTTCGTGATGTGTATACAATTAGCAACGATATTTTGGTGATTGTTGCCTGCGATAGAATTTCTGCATTTGACCATGTTTTACCTAGAAGTATTCCTTTTAAAGGACAAGTGCTCAATGCTGTAGCAAGTATGTTTTTAGAACAAACTCAAGGAATTATTCCGAATTGGAAAATTTCCACTCCCGATGAACAAGTAACAATTGGGAAACGCTGCGATGCAATTCCAATTGAATTTGTTGTGAGAAATTATCTCACGGGACATGCTTGGCGTGTTTATAAAGAGGGTGGTAGAATCATTTGTGGCAATAAATTGCCTGATGGTTTAAACGAAAATGATAAACTTCTCACTCCAATCATTACACCCGCTACGAAAGCAATGAGTGGTCACGATGAAGATATCAGTTACAATGAAATTATTGAACAAGGAATTCTCTCCAAAGTGAGACTCGATGAACTTTGCGATAAAGCTATGGCATTGTTTAACTTGGGAACTCAATATGCGCTTTCAAAGAATCTTATTTTGGTTGATACCAAATATGAATTTGGATTGTTTAACAACGAAGCTACTTTAATTGATGAAATTCATACACCAGACAGCTCAAGATTCTTCTATGCCGATTCATACCATAAATTGCAAAATGAAGGTAAACCACAACGTCAATTAAGTAAAGAATTTGTGCGCGAATGGCTTATGGAAAATAATTTCCAAGGTCTTGAGGGACAAATTGTTCCCGATATGCCCGATGAGTTTGTGAACAATATATCGAATCGTTACCAAGAATTATTCAGCGCTATGATAGGTTCGGATATTGTAAAACGTAATTATGACAATATTTTGGACACAATTGAAAACCGTGTGAATAATGCATTAGATTTAATTTAAGATATTTGTAATTGTTATGAAAATGAAACACATCATGTTCTTAATGGTTAGTGCTTTAAGCATTTCTGTAAGAGCACAGGTGAAAACCTCAACCTACGCTGGAGTTCAATATGCCGACTCTGGTAGATTTAATGGTACAGCTACCAATCCAATTTTAAGCGAACTTTATAGCCGTCCTCAAGCTGTTTATTGCGATACGAACAATAGAATGTATGTGACGGATGAACATAATGTAATGCTTATTGATGGTGCGACCTCTCGAAATAGAGGTGGTTTCCGTGGTGATCCAACCTCAACTTTGTCTTTAGGCAGCTCTAATGGTACAGGTTTGGTGTCTCGGTTTTCAACTCCAACAGGGGTTGCTGTGCATCCTAAATCTAATGATGTTTATGTTTGCGATCGAAATAATAACCTCATTCGAAAAGGTTCTAAATTTGTTAATTCATCGAACGAAACCTCATGGAGTACCCTTACAGGTAAAGATAACTTCACGGGTGGATATGTGAATGGTTTGGTTGGCGTTGCCGAATTTAATACCCCTGAAGATATCGAAATTTCTGATGCAGGTATTTTCTATATTTGCGACAATGCAAACAATTGTATTCGTCAAATCAGTAATGGATCGGTGACTACGTTGGCCGGAAATGGAAATTTCGACGCTGGTTATAAAGATGGGAACGATACTTTTGCAAGATTCGACAGACCAACAGGAATTTGTTTAGAAAATAGCAATTCTCTGCTCGTAGCCGATCGAAATAATGGAATGATTCGTAGAATTAATTTAACGACCAAAGCGGTAACTACAGTTGTTAAAGATTTAAATTTCCCTCTCGATGTTTGTGTAGTTGGGTCGAAAGTAGTGATTGCTGAAGCTACCTGCTTGAAAATATATGATGGCAGTAATACAACTGTTTTTGCCGGTAATGAAACTAAAGGTGGTTATTTAGATGACGAAGTTTCAAAGGCTCTCTTTAGGAATATTTCGCATATTTATTATAGAAAAGCAGATAAATCAGTTTATGTTGTAGACAATGGGAATAACGTAATTCGTAAAGTTCCATTAACAGATAATGCGGTTGCCGATTTTGTTGCCAATGTGACTTCTCCAATTGTGAACCAAACGATTAAATTGACCTCAAATTCATTTAACAACACCTCTCAAACATGGACAATTACGCCAAATTCTTATACTTTGCAAGCTGGATCTTTGTTAACTGATAAAATAGTCTATGTTTCCTTCAACAATGTTGGGTCTTTCAGCGTTTCATTGAATGCTAAAAATATTTCATCAAATGATGTATTAACAAAAACCAATTACATTAGCGTATCAACAAATTCAGTAGGTTTGCCTGCTGTAGATTTCACAGCTTCTTCGGTAACACCTGGGTTGAATCAATTGGTTACGTTAATTGACATGACTTCTAACAACGCAACTTCATATAAATGGACAATCACCCCTGCTGATTTTAAATTTTCTGGAACATCTACTCAAACAGATAGAAACCCGACAGTCAAGTTTGAAAAATTAGGCTACTATACAATTAAACTTGATGCAACAAACGGAAACGGCAACGGTACACTCACAAAAACCAATTTTATAAATGTAGTCGTTAACGGTACAAAGCAGGTTATCGGTCAAAATATTTCAATCTACCCAAACCCAGCTCAAAATACTT
>CAIRMY010000023.1 GCA_903879775.1 uncultured Bacteroidota bacterium | reverse complement strand
ATTTCAATAAAATGGACAATGAATCATATAATATGAATGAAGCTAAAAAAGCTAAAAAAATTGAAACTAAAGAGGGAATGAAACCAAAAGTAGGAACAGGTGGAAAAATTGGTTCATCCAAAAAGTTTTCTTATAAGAAGTCTAAAGGCGGATTTAAAGAAGATATGAAACACGCTAATCCTACTAAAGGTACGGGTAAACCTAAATTTGAATTCAAAGAAGGTGAAGTTATGGATATGCCATTCAGAACTAAAAAACTTTCAAGAGGAGAAGCAAAAGAGGCATCACGTACTTATGGTTTTGGTTCAAAATCTGGCAGAGGTTTGAGAAAAGGAATTACTCCTAACAGAAATTTAACTTTTGAAAACCATGAAATGAACAAAGAATTAGAAATGTTAAGAGCTAAAAATGAAGAATATAGAAAGGCACTTAATTTATTTAGAGATAAATTAAATGAAGTAGCAATCTTCAATTCAAATTTGGCTTATGCAACAAGACTATTCACTGAACATTCAACTTCTAAGCAAGAAAAAATTAACGTTCTTAGAAGATTTGATTCTGCAGAAACCTTAAAGGAATCAAAAGCTTTGTATAAAACAATTAAAGATGAGCTTTCACAAGGTACAAAAGCGACTCCTATTACTGAATCAATTGGAAGAGTAATTGAGCGTGAACCACAATCTGGTTCTGCAATTAATCTTATTGAATCAAAGACATATGAGAACCCACAATTCCTTAGAATGAAAGATATTATGTCAAAAATTGTAAAATAAAAAATAAAAAATAAAAAATAAAAAACCAAAAATAAAAATGGGAGCATTATTAGAATCAGGTCTCGTTGGTAACATAGGTCTTAAGCACCTTAAAGTTATCAAGGAAGATACTATTAACAAATGGGACAAATTAGGGTTCCTTGAAGGTCTTCGTGGCCACCTAAAAGAGAACGTAGCTCAGTTATATGAAAACCAAGCTTCATTCTTAATTAACGAAGCGTCGTCTACTGCGGATTCAGGTTCATTCGAAACTGTTGTATTCCCAATCATTCGTCGTGTATTCTCTAAACTTTTAGCTAACGAAATCGTGTCAGTACAAGCTATGAACCTTCCTATCGGTAAGTTGTTCTATTTTGTACCACAGATTCAGGGTTACAGTGGTGGAACTGCAACAAATGGTTTAGGTATTGATTCAGGTGACCACTATGCGCCTGTAGGTTCTCCTGGTAACTACCCTGGTGACCCTAACGCAGGTTATAATTCAGGCACAGGTCAACCATTTGGTCAGGCACCAAGAAACCTTTATGATATGTTCTATGAAGGTTCTGAACCTGGATTAGACCCAGCAGGTTTGTTCGATTACTCTAAAGGTCGTTTTGTAACATTAACTTCTGCGACTCCAACAGTTGCATGGTCAAACGGAGCATTAGTTGCATCTGCTTATACAATAAATGGTGCCGCCGCAGCGGGCACTGTTGAGTATCGTAAAATTATCGTTGCACTTTCAGGTTTCTCAACCGCAGGTATTGGTAAGTTGATTGGTCCTGATGGTCAAGAACAAGATACTGAATCTTTCTTGTCAAACTTGACTCTTTATACTGACAACGCAACATGTGCTGCTAACTTGAATACATCAACGTATACTCCACTTTTATTCCGTGTTGT
>CAIRMY010000022.1 GCA_903879775.1 uncultured Bacteroidota bacterium | reverse complement strand
TGATTTTACACCGGGTGAAATTGCCAACGTTCAAGTGAAATATGAAATTGAGCGCATCATTGGCAACAACACTCCTATTTTAGAACTGATTTCGGAGATCTGCAAAGAAGAGAAAATCAAATCTGCTAGTTCTCAATTCGGTAAAAAAGTAGGGTTTAATTGAATTGCGCGGTAAAGGGCGGAGAGAGGGAGAAAGGGCGAATTCGATAGGGCGAATGCTATTCGCCCTTACGGGAGGGCGAATGCTATTCGCCCCTACGACCACCCGACGATGAAACAATTTATCTGTATGATTGTTAATTAAATATGAAACTATGGGCAATCATTGCAATTGTGGCATCCGTAATTTTGATCGGATTTATATTTTATTCTTTTAAGGTGAAGGACATTGAAATGCCGAAATATCGGGTGATTAAGCAGCTGGGGGAAGTTGAAATTCGCGAGTATCCTAGTTTGATCCTCGCTAAAACGTCCCTCAAAAAATCTGACTACGACCAGGAAGGCAGTAACGGTTTTAGAACGGTTGCGGGCTATATTTTCGGGGGAAATCAATCGCAGCAGAAGATTGCCATGACGGCACCGGTGATTATGTCGATGGGCGATTCCGCTTCGATGTCGTTCGTGATGCCCAGTGAATACAACATGCAAGACCTTCCCACTCCATCGAACAATCAGGTAAAACTGATTCAAGAGAGTCCGAAAATTTTGGCTGCCATTCGTTTTGGGGGATATTCGAGCACTGAAAAGATTAAAAAGTACGCCGAGCAACTATACGCGGAACTCAAAAAGAACAATTTAGAAACGCGTGGTGAACTGCTTTACATGGGTTACAACGCCCCGTGGGACGTGACCAATCGACGCAACGAAGTTGCGATTGAGTTGGTGAAGGTGGAATGATTTGAGGGGGCGAATGCTATAGGGCGAATGCTAGAGGGCGAATTCGATTCGCCCATACGATTTACCCTCGGCAATTAAAATTTCTTTACAATTCAACAATTTTCACAAATCGAACTGCACTCACTCTATTTTTATTTCTAGCTGATGCAGAATGCTCGCCAATATCATAGGCCCAGATTTGCTCCTCATTTGAGTATTCAGTTCTATAAATGGAAGATGTCCAATAATATTGGCTATTAAAATCTATAAATAACTTATTAACGTAGGCTATCTTCCCACAACCTGTACAATTAGATATACCTGTAATTTCCTGCTTCTTTCTCCCATTTTTCAATTGAACAACGGAATCTATAAAATAGCATTCAAAATGAGTTGGGAGTCTCCAGTTTGAATTTAATTTATTTTGATAATTTTTCTCTAACTTTTTTGCATTATCGAATGTTGTTCCTAACGAAATATCTTTATCCGAAACAATTAAAAGTTTATTATAATCAATGTATCCGACAACCAAACCACCATATGATTTCTGACCAACTTTGAATTGATTTGGTGCATTATATACAAGTAATGTATTTTTGTTAAAATCAATTTCAACCTTTCCCAATTTTGCGAGAGCCGATTGTCCCAATAATAAAGGAGCAGAAGTTGAATTCACAATTGTTGCTTTTACATTATTTAAAACCATTCCCTGAATTTCAACAGTTTTTATGTTGATTACAACACCTTCAGAAATTGATCCGGTAGCATCCGTGAATTTTTCAGAACCTATAATATCTTGTTTTGTTAAAAACCCATTTTTAATCATGTATCTTGCTTCTGTTAGCGAAATTGACACATCCGAAGCACCGGTATCAAAAATAAAATCTAAGGCTATACCATTAATTTTACAAGGAATATAAAACACTCCATTATCCTTTCTCATTTGAATTTTAGTTTGAGCCATTATAGGTGAACAGCCTAAAAGCAACAACAGAGCAAATAATAATTTAAAAAAATTGTGTATCATATCGACAATATACAAATTTAGAGAAACTTTAAATAAAATTTGAATATTTTAATATTCACCATCACGCACCCCGCACTTCTATAAACGCGTCTAAGATGTTTGAACTTGGATTCCAGTCTGATTGCCAGTCTTCGTGGGAAAAGGTGGTGGTGGTGGTTTCGTTTTCGTCGAGGTTGTCCATGTTGTAGATGAGGGAACGCATGAGGCGCTGGCCCGCAATTGCAATGGTGTCTTTGGGTTGCTTTGGGGTCCAACAGACAACATCTAATGCCCGATCGCTTGGTCCATTTTGCCAAGTATCTAATTTTACAGCAGCAATCAACACATACCATCCCTCAAAACGATTGTCTACATAGACCGTTACATGCCCACCCATTTCAGGCATTCCCATCATTAAATACGGATGATAAAATGTTCCAAAAACTTTCGGAAATCGTGCGCTTTTAAATAAATGATCAATATTGAACTTTGCCGTTGAAATATGGTACACTTCGTGTCCAAGAATTTCTCTGGAATTGAGGTTTTCAACGATTTCTTCATCTTCATGGGGGATGATATTTCCACCTAAATTTACAATCATCATCTTTCCTTGAATGGCTTGTCGTAATGCCACATAATTCATTGCTGTTCCTGTGTTTTTCATCTTCTTATTTCTTAAATACAATGCAAAATTGCAATTGATTCGATCAAATAAATAATGCACAAATGCAATAAAATATTGCACTATATTTGCACAATGCATTTATCGAGGCTTCAGCGACTTGAGTTCATTCAAAATTTGCTTCGTGAGGGACAGCAGCCAACCTTCGAGGAGTTGAAAACGGTGATTTCCGAAAAATTGTCCCCCATAAAAACAAGAATGTTGAGGGAAGATCTTCACTTTCTAAGGACTGAAGGAATTGACAACAATCGTTTGTCAATCAAATTGATAGAAGGCAAATACACCTTGCAAAACGACAATGAATTCAGCATTCACAGTTTGAAGGATAACGAACGTGGGACTCTCCCACTGCTATTTTCAATATTGAAACCATATGAACAATTTCCGGCTGTGGCGGCGTTGCTAACCAATCTCATTCAAGTGCATAAACTCAATGATGCGGAGATCAAACAGCTTAGTTGGGGCATTGGAAAAAGTGCACAAAGTTTGAAGCCACTGCAAATTCAACGCATTGTTGATATTTTGGGATGCATTCACAAGCAAGTTGCCATTGAGTTTAACTATTATAAAGTGACCGAGGGTGCAGTGGAAAAAAGCGATGAAAACATTGTTTACAGGCAAGTTTACCCATTTCAGGTGCGCACTTTCGACGACCGTTATTATTTGGTGGGGATACAAGTTGGGCGTGAAATTAGGGCTGAAAATATACAGCACTTCCCTATTGACCGCATTCACCGCAGGGTTGACATTGCCATCGATGAAATCACTGAAGAACCGCTTTCGTTTGACTGGATGAAATTCTTGAAGCAAACCGATTTTGTGAACCACTACAAACATTGCATTGGCATGTACCGCGAGTTTGGGAAGGAAGCACAACCAATTACTGTTTACCGCTGGTTTACGGGCTGGGCCGCGAGCCAGGTACAGGCAGTTCCAATCCATCCATCGCAGCAAATTGTGCAAAAATCTGGCGGCGACATCCGCATCCAACTCTACGTTTATAACACCCCCGATTTACAGAATGTGTTTCGGAAGTTTGGGGAATTTAGTTGGGAGTGAGAATTTCCAACAATTAGCAAAACTTGTAAATTCTGCAAGTTTTGCTAATTTATGACTATATTTGTACTATGAAACACTTTATCAATAGAAAGGAATACATTGGTAAATTATTATCTTACAAAGACGTTGAATTAATAAAGGTAGTCAGTGGTTTGCGTAGATCAGGAAAATCAACTCTTTTTGATTTATATCGAGAACATTTATACAAAATAGGCATTGGGAAACGACATATTCAGTTTTATAATTTTGAGTTGCCTGAAAATTATTTGAACAAAAATTGGGATGACATTTATTTTGAAATTAAAAATAAACTTCAAGTCGACAAACCCAATTACATATTCCTAGACGAAGTACAGAATATTCCATCGTTTGAAAAATTGGTTGATGGACTTTTCGCATCAGAAAACACCGATGTATACATCACAGGGTCAAATGCATTTTTATTAAGTGGCGAATTGGCAACCCTGTTGAGTGGACGTTATATTGAAATTTCAATTTTGCCATTTTCTTTTCTCGAATATTTAACAGCAAGGAAAATTGAAACCAACAATAAATATTTGAATTATGAAGCTTTGTTTTTTG